>JAYVAS010000896.1:0-9019 GCA_043750895.1 Pseudomonadota bacterium | reverse complement strand
GGTCCGTCCCGCCCGTCGGCGAGCGCCGTCGCCGACAACAGGGAAGGGGACCCGCCGAGCACGTGGACCTGGGAGCCGCCCTCGCCGGGGGTGCGGGTGATGATGTTGACCACCCCGGTGACCGCGTTGGCGCCGTAGATGGCGCTGCCGGGGCCGCGGATGATCTCGATGCGCTCGATCTCCTCCAGGGCCACCGGGATCGCGCCCCACAGCGGCGTACCCAGGAAGTCGACGTAGACGGAGCGGCCGTCCACCAGGACCAGGATCTTGTTGGACAGCTCCCGGTTGAAGCCGCGGATGCTGACGTCGGGCTTCCCCGCCGCGAGCGACATCACGTCCACGCCGGCCACCCGACGCAGCAGGTCGGGGATGCTGGTCGCGGCCGACTGGCGGATGTCGGCCTCGGTGAGGATGGTGACGGTGGACGGGGAGTCGAGCGGCGGCTGACCGTAGCGCGACGCGGTGATGACCACGCGCTCGTAGGCGTCCGACCGCAGGGCGGGGGCGGGCGTGGGGGCCTCGGGGGCGGCCTCGGTCGGATCGGGGGCGACGACCGGGTTCTCGCTTGCGGCCTCGGGCGCGGTGGGTGCGGCGGCCCGGGTGGCGATCGCCTCGGACAGGGCGCTCAACTCCGCGGCGATGGCCTTGAGACGCTCCAGCTCGGCGGCGTTGGCGGCACCGGCGATGGGGGTCGGGGTCGGGGTCGTAGGCTCCGGGGGCGCCGCGGCCTGCTGGAGGCGGGCCCGGTACACGGCGATCAGGGGTTCGACGTCCGCCGCGCGATCGGGCGCCGCGGCCCGGTACAGCTCGTAGTAGGAGATCGCGTTGGGGAGATCGCCGAGATCGGCGTAGGACCGGCCGATGTTGTAGAGGCTGGAGGGGTGGGGCCAAGCCGACTGGGCGGCGAGGAACTCTTCGAGCGCGCGCTGGTACTCGTGGTTCTGGGCCGCGAGGAGGCCCGCCTGGAAGTGCCGGCGCGCGTCGTCCTTCGGTTCGGCGTGCGCGAGCGGTATGCCCGAGAGGAGCGCGAGGACGAGGAGGCGAGAGAGCGGGCGGAGCCGCGGAGGGGCGGCGCTCATCGAAGGTCGTCAGGAAGCGGCATGTAACCTTCGGGGTTCTTGGGGTCCCCGGTCGTCTCGGTGGTGGGGTTCGTCGAGGGTTTGGTGCCGGGCTTGGTGCCGGGTTTGGTGGCGGGTTTGGTGACCGCCGGCGTGGCCGTCTTGGTCGGCCTGGTGGCGACGGGCGTGGGCTCGACCGGCTCCGTCGTGACCGGCTCCGTCGGGACCGCTTCAGGCGGCGTGACGTCGGGGGGCGCGACTTCGAGCCCCGACACCACCGGAGCCGTCACCGCATCCGCCACGGGAGGAGGCGGCAGCACCTGCGCCGTCGTGTCCCCGCTGAGGGCCCGCGTGGCGAACCACACGGTGAGGAACGCCGCAGCGGCGGCGGCGGCGCCGACCAGGATCCAGGGGACCGGGCGCCGGGCCGCGGGGCGCGGCGGCGGCGGGGTCGGCAGCTCCTCGACCAGCGTGAGGCTCTGGCTGGCCTCTGGTTCGGCCACCAGCCCGATCGCCTGCTGGAGATCCACCGCGAGGGTGGCGATGTCCGGGTACCGATCGTCGGCCTTCTTGGCCAGGCACCGACGCACGATCTGCTCGATGCGCGGGTTGGCCCTCAGGTTCGGGGCGACCCCGGCGAACGCCGGGATCGGCTCGGAGAGGTGCGCCATCATGGTGGCGGTCGCGGTGTTGCCGTGGAAGGGGTACGCGCCGGTGATGCTGCGGAAGAGCAGGATCCCCAGCGCGTAGATGTCGGCGCGGTGGTCGATGGGGAGGCCCTGCACCTGTTCGGGCGCCATACAATGGGGCGAGCCGAGCACGATGCCTTCGCGGGTGAGCGACTGATCGACCTCGCCCACCTTCACCAGCCCGAAGTCCACCACCTTCACGCGCTCCATGCCGTCCGCGTCGCGGGCGATCAGCAGGTTCGAGGGCTTGAGATCCCGATGGACGACGCCGCGCTTGTGGGCGTAGCGGAGCGCCGCGCAGACCTGCAGCAGCAGCGTGATGGTGTGGTCGACCGGGATCGCGCCGGCCTGGATGACATCGGTGTAGCGGGGCCCCTCGATGTACTCCATGGCCAGGAAGAAACGCCCGTCATCGGTCTGCCCGTAGTCGAACAGGGTGACGATGTTCGGGTGGTTCAGCGCCGCGAGGGTCTCGGCCTCCAGCCGAAAGCGCTTCTCGAAGTTGGCGTCCTCGCTGTTCTCGAGCCCTACCGGGGGATGCAGGATCTTGAGCGCCACCGGTCGGCGCAGCGCGATGTGCTCTGCGAGGAATACACTGGCCATTCCCCCCCGGGCGATGAGCTTGTGCACCAGGTAGCGTTCGGCGATGACGGGTGGGCTCCGCGTTGCGGGCGCGGTCGGTACGCCACCAATGGTGTCGTCATTTCCCGACAAACGGGGCTCCCAATGTTCGTACACACTAACATGAAACGTAGCGGGGGCGCCTTCCGGGCTTCCGAAGCCGGTCGGGCTCTCCGGACGCGACGGCCGGCCTCCAGGCAGCGGACCCCGAGCCGACATAGAACGGCACGATGCGTGACGGAATCGACATTCCAGCCCTGCTGCGGTGCCTCTCCGAAGGGGTGGTCGAGCGAGATCGTGTGCTGCGGGTCTCCCTCCTGGGGGCGATCGCGGGGGAGAACGTCCTCTTGTTGGGCCCGCCCGGCACCGCGAAGAGCCTGATCGCCCGGCGGCTGGCGGGCGTCTTCCAGGGCGCCCGCTACTTCCAGTACCTGCTCACCCGGTTCACCAGCCCCGATGAGCTCTTCGGGCCGGTCTCCCTGCGGCAGCTCAAGGAGAACGACGAGTTCTCGCGGAAGATCAGCGGGTACCTCCCTACCGCGGAGGTGGCGTTCATCGACGAGATCTTCAAGGCTAGCTCGGCGATCCTCAACAGCATGCTCACCATCATCAACGAGCGGCTGTACTTCAACGGGGCCCAGGTGGTGCAGGTCCCGCTGTTGGTGATGGTCGCCGCGTCGAACGAGATCCCCGCCGAGGAGGAGCTGGTCGCGCTCTACGACCGCTTCGCGGTGCGCCTCGACGTCCACCCCATCTCCGACGTCGAGAACGTCCTGCGGATGTTGCGCCATCCCGAGCCGAGCGGTGATTGGGGCGTCCCGGAGGCGCTGCGCCTCACCCTCGACGACGTCCACGCGGTGCGGGCCGGCGCGCGCAACACCACCCTCAGTCCCGCGGTCGAGCGGGTGCTGGTGCGGGTCAAGCGCGGGGTGGACGAGCTCACCGACCGCGCGCCGGACGACGCGTGGCGGTACTACGTCTCCGATCGACGCTGGCGGCAGGCGATGCGCCTGCTCCGCGCGGCGGCGACCATCTCCGGGCGCGACGTGGTCCACGTCGTGGACTGCGGCCTGCTCCGGCACTGCCTGTGGAATCGTCCCGAGGATGCGCCGGCCATCGGCGATCTCATCGACGCCGCCCTCGAAGAGGTCGCGGCGGGCTTCGAGCTCGACCTGAAACCGCTGGCGGTCGGCTGGGTGCGCCTGTTGGTGGAGATGCGCGACCAGGAGGGGGTCGGACGGCCGATCTACGACGGCTACGTGCTCACCCACGGCGGGACCCGGTACGTCATGACCGATCTCCGCGCCGCGGCGGCGATGAAGAACACCTATGACAGCGTGAAGAGCACGTCCTTCTGGTTCGATGCCAAGCTGAACACGGTGCGGAAGGTGCGCCTCCGCGGGGACGGCGCCATCCTGTTCAACGCCGGCTACGCGCCGATCCCGGTGACCGAGAACGCGGGCTTTGCCGCCCAGGTGCGGGCCGGCCACGTGCCGGTGTTCGAGGAAGGAACCGTCCAAATCGATCGAAAGGTCAATCCGGGGGTCGCCCTCGACTTCTCCACCGTGGACGGGGCGCGGCAGACCCCCTGGCTCAAGGAGATCGCCGGGTTGCGGGGCGTGGTTGCCACCCGACGCGACACGCTCTCGGCAGCGATGGCCGAGCACGAGGCCCGCGTGCGCGAGCACCTCTTCGTGGGGGATGCCGAGGTGCGGGGCCTGCGCGCCGGCCTGCTGCGCATCGAGCTGATGCTCCGGGAGTGGGACGCGAAGCTGCGGTCGCTGGAGGAGAGCCTCGCCGAGCAGCGCGACTACGAGACGGCCGACATCGACGCCTCGGGGCAGGTCACCACCGAGGCCGCGATGCGGGTGCTCGCCGAGGGAAGCCGCTCGACGGCCCCCCATCGGAGGTAGGCATCTTCGACGAGCTCATCGACCGCGGCTCGTTCCTGACCCGGCGTGCCCGCGCCTGGATGGTCGGGCGCTGGGCAGCCGAACTGGCGCGGGACGCCGCGGCGTCAGGACGCCTCGAGGCCCACCCGGAGCGAGACCAGGTGCCCCTGCACTGGCAGGAGGTGACCCGCGGCGCGTGCGAGGTGCTCCGGGGGTGGGACGCCGCCGACGCCCAGGCCCGCGATCGGGTGCTCGGGGCCCTGGTCGACGGCTTCGACCGGGTGGATTGGGAGATGCGTGCCTCGGTCGATCACCCGCGCCACACCCTGGTCGCCCGGGACTTCGAGCGTGCGGCCCAGGAGCCGCCTCTGGTGTTCGCGGCGCGCGCCGGAGAGCTCTTGGCCCGGGTGAACGCCGAGGTGCCTGGGGGGACCTACTCGATGAGGCCGGTACAGGACGCCGTGGAGGCCCTGGAGCTGCTGCCCGACGAGGTCTATGCCTCGGTGCTGTGCGCCCTCGTGCTCGAGCGGTGGGCACAGTTCCTCGACGCGCGGGTGGTGGAGTGGGAACGTGAGGCGCTGACCCGGGGGCTGGCGCAGATCGCCGAGGACCTCCGACGCAAGCAGCAGGCAGTCGCGGCGCTCACCAACCAGCTCGGACTCGAGTTGGCGTATGCGGGCTTCGGGATGGACTGGAGCGCCGGGCTCTTCGCGCCGGGGGTCTGGAACGCGCTCGACGAGCTGGCGCGGCTGGTGGAGGCCAACAGCACCTTGCGTCGGCTCGCCGACGTGCTCGGGCGATACGAGGAGTCGCGGGACCGGGTCGAGCAGGAGGTCGGCCAGCGCACCCGACCCGATGCGCACCGGCGGTTGTTGCGGGGGGGACGCTCTGAGGTGCGTGGCATCCACCTCGGCGACGAGCTGGATCGCCTCACCGCGGGGGATCTCGCGCTCCTCGCCGATCCCGATCTGGAGATGGTGTTCTACCTCCGGTACCTGGAGAAGCGGCTGCTCACCTACGAGATGGAGGGCCGGGAGACCTACGCGCCCCGAACCGAGGACGAGCACACCCCACGGGCCAACCGCCCGCGGGAGAAGGGCCCGATCATCCTCTGCCTGGACACCTCGGCCTCCATGTCGGGCGAACCCGAGCTGGTCGCCAAGACCCTGTGCCTGGCCCTGCTGCGGGTCGCGTTGCGGGAGCACCGGCCCTGCTGGGCGATCAGCTATTCCAGCACCGTCGACCTGCGGGAGCACGAGCTCACCCGACTCCCCGAGAGCCTGCCCGCGCTGCTGCGTTTCCTCGCCACCAGCTTTCGTGGGGGTACCGACCCGGTGCCGGCGCTGGAAGCGACGCTGCGTCGCCTGGAGACCACCGCGTGGAGCCGGGCCGACGTGCTCTGGGTCTCGGACGGCGTGTTCGTCGTGCCCGACGCGCTGCTGGGGAGGGTCGCCCGCCTCAAGCTGACACATGACGCACGGTTTCATGTGTTGCTGATCGGGGACGGCGCCGCGCCGCCGTTCGCGGACGTCACCTGGCGCTGGTCGTCGGGGTCGAACTTCGCGACGGGCGCGGTGCAGCTGGTGGAGAACGTCGCGGTGCGCTCAGCCGGCGCGTAGGGCGTCCACGACCCGCTGGCGGTCCTCGACGCTGAGGAAGGGATGGACGGGGAGGGAGAGGCCGTGGAGGGCGGCCTCGGTGGCGACGGGGAAGTCGGCGGCCCGCCATCCCAGCGCGGACAGGGTGGGGGAGGTGAGCAGGCTGGGGTGATACTCGATACGTGTCTCGACCCCGCGGGCCAGCATCCGTGTCTTGACCCGGTCCCGATCAGGGAGGCGCACCACGAAGCTGTACCAGGCGCTCCCCACCCCGGTTCGGGGGAGCACCGGGCGTAAGTCGCCGAGGCGCTCCCGGTAGTAGGCGGCGTTCTCGGCCCTAAGCGCCTGCCACGCCGGCAGTCGGGGGAGCCGGGCCGTCAACAGCGCCGCCTCCAGGGCGTCGATGTAGGAGGGCGTGCGCGCCGCGGCGAGCACGAGGGAGTCGTTGCCCTCCGGATCCCGCGCGCGGTCGCAGCGCTCGGCCAGCGCGGCGTCGTCGGTCACGATCATGCCGCCGTTGCCGGCGCCGCCGAGTGGCTTGGAGGCGAAGAAGGAGAAGCAGCCCGTCCCGCCGATGGGCACCGGCGCGCCGTGGAGGGTGGCGCCGTGGGCCTGGGCGCAGTCCTCGATCACCCGGAGTCCGTGTTCCTGCGCGACGCGCAGGATCCCCGGGATGTCGGCCACGTGGCCGTGCATGTGGACGGGGATGACCGCGCGGGTGCGCGACGTGAGCGCGCGCCGGACCGCCTCGGCGCTCATGGTCAGGTCGCCGGGGTTGGGATCGACCAGCACCGGCCGGGCGCCGGTGTTGTGGATGGCGAGGACCGTGGCGATGAAGGTGTGGGCCGAGGTGATGACCTCGTCTCCGGGCCCGATCCCGGCGGCGACCAGGGCGATCTGGAGGGCGGCCGTGCCCGACGCCGTCCCGATGCCGTGGGTGCGCCCGCACCAGGCGGCGAAGCGGGACTCGAAACGGCGCGCGTAGGCCCAGAGCTCGAGGTTGCCACGCGCGGAGAGCACCTGCCCGAGCTCCTCGGCGATCTCGGCCTCCACCGCCCGGTTGTGATCGTCGTAGGCATCGTACGAGAGCACCCCCCGACGGTAGGCCCGGCCGGCGAGGTCCAGCGCCGGGGCGAAACGCCGGTAGTTACGGACGACCAGACCCTTGAGCACGCGGTGTCACTCCTCTCGGACGGTCAGGTGGACGCGGAGCGGGGGGGATTGACGGTGAGCGGCGCGGGCGCCTCGGCGCGTCCGGTGCACACCCGGCAGATCGGCTTCTCGAACCGACCGTGGAGCAGGTCCCGACGAAGCTTCACGTAGCGGGGGTCCGCCCAGAGCGCGGCGAGCGGGGTGGTGTGCACGTCGCCCCAGTCCTCCTCTCCGAAGTAGTCGTTCGCGCAGAGCTTGACCTTGCCCCAGGCGTCGATGACGAGCGTGCTCGCGGGCAGGACGCAGGTCTTCTGGTGGTGCTCGCGCCCGGGAAAGAGGACGGAGCCGCCGCGGTTGAAGGGCCGGGGCACGTCCCGATCGAAGTGGCGCACGATGAAACGACGGCGCACGGTGCGGGCCGGCAGGGCCGCCTGGGTTTCCTTCCAGGCTTTGGGTTCGCCGTCCTCGAGGGTGAGCAGCACGAGATCCACCCCGGCGTCGAGGAGCGCCTGGGCCATCTTCGGCGTGAGCGCGTCCCCGTTGCTGTAGATCAGGATCCGGGCCCCGGGCAGCTTGCGCCGGACCTTGGCCATCCACGCCGGCAGGCGCGGATCGAGGAGGGGCTCCCCATAGAAGTGGGGCGAGAAGCGCCCCCGGAAGCGGAGCGCGGCGAGCTGGTCCAGGATGTGGTCGAAGGTCGCCTCTTCCATCCGATGGTCGGGCCGGGGCGTGGTGGCCACCGGGCAGTAGTAGCAGCCCCGGTTGCAGCGACTGGCCGTCTCCACCTCCACCCGGTGGAAGCGGTCGGGCAGCACCCACCGTCGAAGCGGGGCTTCGGCGGCCTTGAGGCGCTCGAGGCCGGCGAGCAGGGAGTGGGTGTAGCCGGGCACCTGGTCACGGTAGCACGCCCGCGGACCGCCTTCCCGGCGGGCTGCTCCCGTCGGTTAGGTCCCGCGGGATGCGCTACCTGCTCGCCCTGTCCCTCGCCCTGTCCCTCGTCGTGTCCCCAGCCATCGCCGCGGAGCCCATCCGCGAGGAGGGGAGCCTCGTCTTCGACGGCATTCCCCTGGTAGACCCGGCGGTCCTCGCGCGCGGCGTGCCCTACGGCAACGTGCGCTCGGCGCGGCTGGTCGGGTGGCGGCCCGATGGGAAGGGGATCCTGATCAGCACGCGCTTCGGGGAGACGAACCAGCTCCACACCGTCGCCGCCCCGGGGGCCGACCGGCAGCAGGTCAGCTTCTTCGCGGAGCCGGTCGGCGGGGCCGCGTACGACGCGGCCCGGAGCGACGGGATGTACGTGTCCATCGATCGCGGCGGGGGCGAGGCCTTCCAGATCGGCTGGTTCGACCAGTCCGCCAACCGCGTCGACTGGCTGACCACCGAGGGGTCCCGCAACACCTCGATGCGGGTCGCGACCGGCGGCGATCACCTGCTCTACACCGGCACCGCCCGAAACCGCACCGACTACGACCTCTACCAGGTGGATCAGCGCAACGCGGCCACCGGCCGGCGGCTCGTGGAGCTGTCCGGGGATTGGAGCGTGACCGACTGGAGCGACGATCGCGCGCGAGTCCTGCTGCACAACTTCAAGTCCGCCACCGATTCGACCCTCCACCTCTTCGAAGTGGCGACCGGCACGCTCACGGCGGTGGCGCCCGCGACGGGTCCCGCCGCGACCGCCGATGCGGCGTTCAGCGCCGATGGGGGCACCGTCTTCTACGTCTCCGACGAAGGCGGGGAGTTCCGGACGCTCCGCGCCGTCGACCTGACCACCCGCGTGGTCCGCACCCTCACCCCGGGGCTGAACTGGGATGTCGAGTCCCTCCTCCTCTCCCCCGACCGACGCTGGATGGCGTGGACCGTCAACGCGGGCGGGGCGTCCGAGGTCTACCTGGCGGCCAGCGCCCGTCCGGAGCGCGCCACCCGCCTGACCGGGATCCCGCAGGGGGTCGCCAGCGGGCTGATGTTCGACCCCGCCGGAACCCGCCTGGGGATGTCCATCTCGACCG
>JAYVAS010000895.1:0-3206 GCA_043750895.1 Pseudomonadota bacterium | reverse complement strand
TCGGCCGGCAGGTTCAGCCAGATCTGGAACAGCTCGAGCGGATTGGGCCCCGTCCGATCGAGGAGCGGGAACATCTCCGAGTGGACGACCCCCGCACCGGCCGTGAGCCACTGCGCATCGCCCCGACCGAACCGCGCCGCGGCGCCGAGGGAGTCGGAGTGGTCGATGAGGCCGCGCCGGACCAGGGTGACCGTCTCGAAGCCCCGGTGCGGGTGTTGCGGGAAGCCCGGCACCACCGACCCGTGGTACATCCGAAACCCGTCCTTCGGCGTGAAGTCCTGCCCCAGGGTGCGGCCCGCCAGCGAGGCCGCCGGGCCCAGCGCCTCGTTGCCGGCGGGGTAGGCGTCGTCGTGGTGGACGCAGAAGAGGAAGGGGTCGGCGGTGTCCCACACGAAGCCGAGGGGACCGGTGGAGAGGACGGGGCTGGACATCGCGGTGCGCTCCGCCCGAGTAGATAGGCACGAACCGGCCCGCGGCCAGACCAACGTCCCGGCCGACTCAGCCCGACACGGCGCGCCCCGCCACCCGGACCAGCCTCTCCCGAATCGTCGCCGCCGAGGCGTTGTCGGGCAGGTAGTCGACTGGCGCGTACCGACCCTTCAACACCTGCCAGCGCCGCGGCTCGGCGTCGAAGTCGTAGGAGTAGACGGCGGGGATCCCGTGGCCAGCGCGCCGCACCCGGTCGAGGATGTAGGTGCCCTGGTTCGCCTCGAGGTACTGCCGGGCCCGCACCGGGTCGCCCGCGAACCGTTCGGTGAGCTCGGACAGATCGCCGAGCAGGGCGCTGGGCGGGACCCGATCGAAGCGCATGTCCAGGAAGAGCAGGTCGTGGGGCTCGGCGGCGAGGGCGGCGAGGGCGGCGGCGCCATCACCGGCCCGGGTGACGCGGAAGGCGTCGGCCAGGAAGCGGCCCAGCATGGCGGTGTACTCCTCCCCGTCCTCGACCACCAGCAGGCTCAGGCGCTCCATTCGACCTCCACCGGGGCAGCCTCTACCGCGGGGAGCGAGACCACGACCGCCTTGCGCCCCTCCGGGAGGGCCACGACGTGGATGGTGCCGCCGTGGCGGCTCGCCTGTTCCACCGCGAGGCCGAGCCCGCGGGAGATCGAGCGGCCGCGGATCATCGTGTTGGTCAAGAGCCCGGGTGCGTCGTCCACCACCTCGATGCGCGCGCTGGCGAGCCCGGTGATGGGGTCCTCATCCACCCCCAGCCGCACCGCGAGGTGGAGCGCCCCGGCGTTGAGGGCGTTGCGGAGCAGGTTGGCGAGGATGTCCTCCAGGTCGGCTGCGTAGAGCCGCACCTGCGCCCCCTCGCCCGTCACCTCCAGGTCGGGGAGGGCCGCGCCCTTGATGCCCGGCTCGGCGCACACGTTCGCGTACACCCGGTCGACCAGGGGGGCGTCCACGCGCAGCACCGAGAGCGCCTGGATGAGGTTGCCGAGGGCGGCATAGCCGACCTCGTTGAGGGCCGTGGAATAGCGCCTGAGCGCCGCGGGAGACGGCGGACGGGACCGAGACGCTGCGTGGAGCGCCCGGAACATGGGGGCAAGGATGGGGTCGCGGGCCCGCAGATCCATGCGGAGCCCGTGGCGCCGCCCGAGGCCCTCCAGGGAGCGGACCGTGTCCTCGAAGCGGGCGCGCACCACGACCGCGTCCCCGAGCCAGCTCTGCCAGGGCCCGACGTCCCCCCGCTCCAGCGCATCGGCGACGTCGGGCAGCACCGTGGCCCGGTGTTTCAGCGCTTCGTGGCGCAACCCCGCGCACAGCGTCGCCACCTCGTGCCCCACCGACGGGACGGCCCGGACCAGCCCGTCGAGGGTGACCGAGGTGCGCCGCCGGACCCACCAGAGGAGCGGCCCCCCCAGGCCCACGCTCCCGAGCAGCCCGAGGGCCCACGACCGCTGGCGGACCCGGCGCTCCACCTCCGCCCGCAGCGCATCGGCGCCCGGGGCGTACAGCGAGCTGGCGCTGGCGGTGCGTGCCCAGTCGTCCAGTTGGGCGCGGACGACGTCCCACGCGCCGCGGTCGGCGGCGAGCCGGGCCAGGAGGTAGTGGGCGTCTCCTTCGCCGGCGGCGGCGGCGGCCTCGAAGTAGCGGATGGCGCCGGCCTCGTCCTGGTCCGCGGCGGCGATCTCCCCCCGCGCCAGCAGCACCGCACCCTGGCCCGGCGCGACCGCGAGGCTGCGATCCAGGGCCGCGGTGGCGCCGGCACGATCCCCGCGGAGGCGGAGCAGGCGCGCCTCGAGGTTGAGCAGCTCGGGCGCGTCGGGCGCGAGCGCCAGCGCGGCCTGGAGCGCCGCGTCGGCCTCGTCGGTGCGCCCGCGGGCCAGGTAGACCAGGGCCACCCGGTAGTGTCTGCCGGCGGCTTCGGGCAGCCGGGGCGCCGCGGCCACCGGCACCGAGATGGGCGCGGGCGGCGTGCGGCGCAGCTGTTCCACCCGGCCGCGCACTTCGTCCGCCGCGGAGCCGGTGGGCTTGAGCGCCAGGTAGCGGTCGAAGCTCAGCAGCGCGCCCTCCCACTCCCCCTGCGCCATCTGGAGGCGGCCCAGGACCAGCAGCACCTCGGGGTCCCCGGGGCGCAGCGCGGCGGCCTCCCGCAGCTCGGCGATGGCCTCGGCGTTCCTGCGCCCGCCGTAGGCGTCCACGAGCAGTCGGCCCAACCGGATGTGGCTGGCGGCGTCGTCGGGGGCGAGTACCCGCGCCAGCACCGCCTGGGCCTCGGCGCCCGTCCAGTCCCCTCGCGCCAGCAACACGTCGGCGTAAAGCCCGCGCGCCACCGCCGCCCGCGGCGCCGCCGCCACCAGCTCCCGGGCCACGGCCTCGGCCGCGTCGACCTCTCCGTCGCGGAGCCGTCGGGTGGCCTCCCGCCAGCGCTCGTTCTGCTCCGCGGTGAGCGGCGTCGACCCGCCCAGCGCCAGCGCGTCCGCCGCGCGCTCCACCTCGATCCGGTCCAGCCGGGCCCGGATGGGCGGCGCCCCCTGCCCTTCCGGAAAAGCCTCGAGCCACCCCGACAGCAGGGTGACGGCGTCCGGTCCCCGCCCCTGGGCGTCGAGCGCCGCCGCCAGCTCCAGGCACAGCGCGCCGTCCGGCTCGGCGCCCAACAACAGGGCCTGGTACTGCCGCCAGCTCGCGAGCGCCCCGTCGGGATCGGTGGCCACGGTGAGCCGCGCTTCTTCCCGGTACGGGACCGGATCGCCGATCCGCAG
>JAYVAS010000894.1:0-2684 GCA_043750895.1 Pseudomonadota bacterium | reverse complement strand
CGACCCGAGATCTCCGTCATCACGAACCACGGGCGGCCGTCCTCGAGCTCGCCGCGTTCGAAGACGGGCACCACCCCGGGGTGTTGGAGCTGGGCCAGCACCTGGGCCTCCGCAACGAAACGCGCCCGCTGCCCGGCGTCCACGCTCAACTCCGCGCGGAGCAGCTTCAGGGCCGCGGTGCGACCCAGGCGGGGGTCGTAGACCCGGCGCACCTCCCCCATGCCGCCCACGCCGAGGAGACCGCGGTCCTCGTAGGGCGCCGGAACGTCGGCGCTTCCCACCACGGGCTCGGTCCACAGGGCATCGTCCTCGGCCATCGACAGCGTGCGTCCGATGGGCTCGCGGGTGGGCATACCTCAGCGTAGCGTCACGGAATCCACCACGCCGCCCCATCGACCGCGGTGCGATCGGGCGGCCCACGCACCGCCTCGACCCCGGCCCGCGCGTCCCCCAGCGCGACCAGCACACACCGACGGCACGCCGCCACCGGGCCGGGACGGTTGGGATCGACGAGCAGGCGGCGCCCATGGGTGCGCTGGTCGAAGAGCACCCGCTGCGGGTTCACCCCGGGACCCACCGCGCCGGCGACCGCCACCGGTCCTTCGGGGAGGTCCGAGATCGCGGCATAGATGGCCGGTGTAGACGGAGACATGCCGGGGAGCGGCACCCGGGCCGGACTCAGGAACGCCACCTCGGCGGCGAGGGCCGCGGTGAGGAAGGCGAGGCGCGCGCGCGCACCGAACCAGCCGGCCAGCCGCCACCGGTCACGCAGGCGCGCGGCGCCCCGGGCGGCGAGGCCCACGAGGAGCAGATCGCCGAGGATCCACAGCCGCGCCCGATGGTTGAACCGGTCGGCGAGCGGGAGCGCCGCGAAGGCGCGCGCCACCGGGTTGGTCGACACCCGCGGCTTCCCGGCCACGAACACCGGCTCGTCCACCGCCACCGCCGCCAGGGCGGCGACCCCCACCCAGGCGGGGTTCCACCCGCCGGCCGCGGCGAGGCCGATCGTCACCCACCCGGCGTAGGTGGGATGCTCCCGCCCCGGCCCCGACGCCGCGTGCCCAGGGACCACGAACGCCGCCACGTCGGCCCGCCGCACCGGATTCACCCGCCAGCGGGGCTCCTCCTGCACCGGCGGGGTACCCGCGTGGTGCCCCTCCCCGGCCAGGCGGGCGCGAAAGGGCGCCGCCGCCGGCACCGCGAGAAGGCCCGCCAGCAGCCCGCCGACGGCCCACGACCGGGCCAGGGTCCAGCGCGCGCCCGCCCCACGCCAGAGGCGCCACCCGCCCACGACCACCGCCACCGCCGCCCCCAGCCAGGCCAGGTACAGACCACACCACGCGAGCAGCCCGAGCAGGAGCCCGCCCAGGCGCACCCGGCCGCTCACCAGCGCGGCCAGGGCGAGGGCCAGCAGCCCCACCGCGCCATCCTCGGTGAGCCCCGAGGTGAGCGACCCGAGCCAGATCGGCATCAGCGGCACCGCCACCGCACCCACCCCCCCTTCGCCCCCCATCGCGCGCGCCCACGCCCCCCCGCCCACCGCGGCGAGCACGATCCAGCACACCCAGAGCGCGTTCCACGCCGACGTCGGCCCCACGAGCTGCGCCAGTCCGGCGGCGAGCCAGGTGGGCAGCGGGTCGATCACCGGCCAGGGGTCGGTTCCCAGCGCGCCCGCCGTGCCGACCGGCCATGCCGGCCACCCCTCGGCGGTCCACTGCTGCACCCACGCGTGGCCCGGGGTCTCCGCGCCGCCGGACCCCACCAGCGCCCCCGACACCATCGCCGGCCCGCACAGGATCGCGGCGAGCACGAGGCCCACGGTCATGTCGGATCGGCGGAGCATGCCCCAGCGTCATACCATCCCCCCGATGTCGCGCTGGACCCTTGCCGCCGTGTTCGCTGCCCTCGCGGCCGGCCTCGCCGCGACGTGGCCGGCGGCGTCGAGCCCGTCAGACACCATCCTCTGCAACTTCGTGCACCCCGACTGCCTCTCCAACCACTGGTTGATGGTCTGGGTGGCGGAGCAGGCCCGCGACGGCGGGTCCATCCTGCACAACGACCGCTACTACTGGCCAGTGGGGGACAGTCCATGGCTGGCCGGCAACGGGAGCGAGGGCTTCGCCTACCTGCCCTGGCACCTGATCTTCGGCTGGCCGGTGGCGTCCACCGTCCACCTCGTGCTGATGGTCGTGCTCAACGGCGTGGCCGCCTACGCCGTCGCGCGTGCGTCCGGCGCGTCCGGGGCGGGTAGCCTCGCCGCGGCCCCGTCCGGCGCGCTGCTGGTCTACGCGGTGCAGGAGCTGGGCGCCGGCCGCTTCAGCCAGGTCAGCCTGTGCTGGCTCGGCTTCTTCTGCGCCGCCTGGGTCCACCTGCTCCGCCAGCCCAGCCCCGCGCGCGCGGTGCTGGCCGGCTTCCTCCTCGCCTGGACCAGCCTCTTCTACTGGTACTACGGCTTCTTCGGGGTCGTCGCCGGAGCGCTGCTGCTGGGCGCCAGGCTGGTGGCGGAGCGGCGCCTGGACCGCGCGACCCTGCTCTCCCTCGGCGTGTTCGCGCTCAGCTTCCTGCTGATGATCTCGCCGCTGCTATGGGTCTTCCTCGACAACTGGAGCGGCATCGTCGGCACCGCCGAGGTCGTCTTCCCGCATCCCGAAGCCTTGCAGGACGCGACCTGGCCGGGGATCCCC
>JAYVAS010000893.1:0-6725 GCA_043750895.1 Pseudomonadota bacterium | reverse complement strand
TGACGGAAGTGCAGTTGCTGGCGCATGTCGGTGACGATGACGATGCGGTCGGGGTGCCAGCGGTCGATCCGGTAGCGCATGCACGCGAGATCGGTGGTGGCGTAGGTGGCGGCGCCGTCACCCTTGCGGATGACCGCGACGTGGTCCTTGAGGTCGGCTTCGGGAAAACGGGTGATGACCGCGCCGTCGGAGAGCTCGGCCGAGCCCGAGGCCAGCAGATCCTGGACCACCCCATCCAGCAGGGGCTGGTAGGTGCTCTCCCCCAGCACGACGTCGAAGCGGACCCCCATCCGGCGGTAGACCGTCTCGAACTCGGCGAGTGAATCGGCGAGGAAACGTTTCCAGAGCCCGGTGATCTCGGGATCTCCCGACTGGAGGGCGACGGTGCGGGCCCGGGCGAGGTCCCCGAGGACGACCCCGAGCTCCGGGTCGGCCTTGCTCTCGTTGCCGAACTGCACGTAGAGCCGCTCGAGCTCGCCGACCGGGTCGGCGGCGTAGGCCGCTTCGTCCCGCCACCGTTCCCACGCGACGATGAGCTTGCCGAAGGGCGTGCCCCAATCGCCGATGTGGTTGTCCCCCACCACCGTCCACCCGGCGGCGAGGTGCAGACGGTACAGCGCGTGCCCGATGTGGGTCGAGCGCATGTGACCGATGTGCATCCGCTTGGCGACGTTGGGCGACGAGAAGTCCACCACCACCGTCTTCCCGGCGCCCGCCTGCGGGACCCCCATGGCGGGAGACGCGACCTGGGCCCGCACCGCGTCCTCGAGCCAGCGATCGTCGAGGAACAGGTTGATGAAGCCGGGCCCGGCCACCTCCGCGCGCACGATCGCGGGGTGCACGAACTGACCGACCACCGACTCGGCCAGGGCGCGGGGGTTCTGTTTCCGCTCCTTGGCGACGCGGAAGCAGAAGTTCCATTGGTAGTCGCCGTGCACAGGGTTCTGCGTGGGGACGAGCGGGTCGGGCTCGGCGGAGGGGTCCACGGAGTGGGCGATGGCGGCGACGAGGGGGGCGAGCAGGGTCGGAATCACGGGCGCGCCCTATCCCGGCGGAACGGCGGTCGGCGGCGGCGCGGTCGGCGGCACGGCGGTCGGCGGAACGGCGGTCGGCGGCACCTCGGGATTCGGCGACCCGGCCGGAGGGCCCGACTCTCGGCGCATACAGTCGTTGTGTACGAAGCGGTGCACCCAATCCCGGGTCAGGTCGGTGTCCACCCACGTCACCCGCCCCGACGGGGTGGTGCCGGTCGGCTCGGGTACCCCGCAGAGCCCCTCGGGGCGTGACGTGGACATCGCGGTGAGCGTCACCAGGATGGTCTCGCGGGCCCCGTGCACGCAGACCGCGTCGGCGCCGCACGCCGCGGGGTCGATGGGGATCTGGGCCGCGAGGCGCTCGCGGTGCCATGCGCGCCAGAACAGCTTGGGCGCGTCGGGCGCACCAGGGAGGGTGGTGTACGGGGCGATCCGGGAACCCGCTTCAGTGGCCGGGCGGTCCAGGACGGTGCGCGCCGCCTCTCGAATCAGGTGGTAGCTGCACTCCCGGCGGAAGCGGGTCTGGCCACAGGCGGAGAACGCGTCGGCGAGGTCCCCGGCGCGGGCGGCGCGCTCGGCGTAGAGGAACACGCACTCGTCGTTCCAGAGCGGGTCGGCCACGATCGCGCAGTCGTCGCGGTCCAGCCGCCCCAGGCGCTCCATGGCGGCGAGCAGGCAGTCGGGGCGCGCGGTGGCCGAGGTGAGCGCCTCGCAGCTCGACCGTGCCGACCCCCAGTCGTCGGTCGTCAACGCGTCGTGGTAGCGCTGGGCGTCCGACCGGCCATCGGCGCACGCCAGGAGCGCGATCAGTCCGATTCGCACGAGCCCGGCGCGGTTCCGCAGTGCCCGCACTCGGTGCTCGCTGCCGATTCGGCGCCGGTATGGCTGTTGTAGAAGGTCGCCCCGCTGGACTTGGACAGGTACGGCGCCGAGATCAGCTTGGAGAGCTTCCCGCCGCGGGAGCACCAGTCGGAGGCCTCCAACGCGGCGTCGCAGGTGGCGGGCTCATTGCCGCGGACCAGGACGTCCATCTTCTTGCCGCACTCGCACTGGTATTCGAAGACGGGCATGAAGACCTCGCCGCTACTTTGCCCACGAGAGGGGCGATTGGCAAGGGGAGTGTGGGGGGCCGGCAGAGGGACCGGCGCGGATCCCCATTTGGTTCCTTCAGAATTGCGCCACCCCCCTCCACCTGTGCTACCCTCTCTCCATCACGGGTGACGACATGTCCATGGTCCTTGGCATCATCCTTGCAGGGGGGGGTACGCCCACGCTGCCTGCGTCGATCCCGACGGCGACGGGGCGGGTGTAGGCTCCACATGCACCTTGGGCGGCGATTGTGACGAGGGTGATCCAGCCGTGAACCCGGGCGCCGCAGAGGACGGCACCGACCCGGTGGACGACGACTGTGACGATTCGCCGCTCACCCGGCGCGCGTATGTGACCGGCTTCGAGCTCAACTACACCAACGACTGGAACGTCACCGGCACGGTGATGACGGTCGGCCCCGGGATGATCCGCCTCTGGCCCACCGCGACCACCCCGGCGTCGGTGGCGCTGAAGCGGGACTTCAGCTGGGTGAAGGGCCTCCTCACCGTGAACGTGCGGTTCGCGGAGGCCCCCACGACGGCCTGTAGCGTGATCGTCGCCGGCCCCACGTCCTCGGCGTCCCAGTCGCTCGGCGCGCCCACCGGGGCGAAGACGGTCTCCGTCACCTTCCCGCTGATCCTCCCCGACCAGACCGTCACCGACGTGAAGCTCTCCTGCGCCGGCGCCGGCACCGCGCTGGTCGACTGGCTCACCGTCCAGAACGGCCCCTACGCCTGGGCACCGTTGATGGACATCGGCATGTCCTTCACCACCATGGGGGTCCCCGGCACCGGGCACGGCACGTTCGTGCGGATGTCCGAGGACGAGGAGGCGTCCGACGCGATCCGATTTATCGGGAGCGACGTGGGCGGCATCGCCTGGTCGGACGACGGGCAGGCCTGGCACACTGCGAACGGCACCATGGACGATCTGAACACCCAGAGCAAGGGCGGCGTGTGGGATGCGTGGTCCCCCGGGGAGCTCGGCGGCGCGTATTTCACCGCCATCCTGGTCGGCAACAAGGGGGACAGCGGGGCACCCGGAGTGAACGGCGGCTTGTACTACACCGACGACATCACCGACCCCCTCCAGACCTGGACCCTCGTTCCGAGCCCCGACAACGATCCGCTCTACGGCGGCATCGGCGCCACCAAGAAGTACGACGAGTGCGGCGCGATCGTCACCGAGGAGGAGGCCGAGTCGGGCGTCGCCAGCGCGGCCGACGACAACCCCACCTCCTCCGGCAAGCTCCTCCTCGAGAGCATCCTCGACGGCGGACTCCTGGTCGGCAGCGACAGCGCCGCCTACCCGGGCGTGTACGTCTGGGACCCCAACGACCCCACCACCCCCCCGCACCACCCGTTCACGCTCGAGGCCGACTTCGCCACCACCGGCTACCAACCCCTCCCCACCGCCTTCGCCATCGGGGGCGAGGAGCTGGACGTCCTGCTGGTCGGCTACCGGGTGCGCGCCGGCGGCGGCGCCAACCAACCCGCGCTCTACGTCTGCATCCTCCCGCCCACCGGCCTGCTGTTGGAGACGGAGTCGGTCCTGTGCGACCCGGTCGCGGACGACACCACCGGGCTCACCGCCCTGGATGTCCGCGACATCGAGCTCACCACCGCAGAGGACGGAACGGTCATCGCGTACGTGGCCGACGGTGGCCACACCTACGACGGACTCGAGTGTGGCGAGGAGGAGACGACCATCTTCGAGGTCAAGCTGACGACCGCAGGGGCGATGAGCGTCGTGGACACCGACAGCACCGATCCCGACCCGGCGTGGACAACCTGGGCCTGCGGCGACAACAACCACGCCGACACCTCCGGGGATCTGGTGCCGCCCGAGGGCGGGAACGCCCAGGGCTCGGAGCTGTCCTCGACCCTGTTGAGCCCCCAGGGCGAGTGGCTGTTCGCGTTCTTCCCCCAGAAAGCCAGCAAGCGGGATTACGGCTGCCCCCGGGTGTTTCGCGCCGAGGTCGATCCGGAGGCCGGCTTCGTCGGCCCGTGGCTCCCCTTCCAGGGCTACGAAGCCGGCCAGATGCAATGGAACGTCGTCGGCGGTCACTCCGAGTCGCGCCGGGGCACCAGCAACATGAAGGGGTCGGTGTTCGCCACTGAGCCCCTGCCCGAGGCCCAGGCGCTGGCCTCGGTGGACGACGCGGCGTGGGAACCCCCGATGGCCGCCGACCCCCTGCACCCCGGGCAGAAGGATCAGGCGCTGCTCACCAACGGCCTGACCTTCTGGCGGGTGTATTCGGCGTACGACTCGATCACCGGCTTCGGATGGGACACCGTGCCCGCCGCGATCACCGACCACGATCTGGACACCATCGACGTCGAGCTCGCCTGGGACGGCGCGTCCGACGTGTACCAGAGCGGGCAGGGCGTCTCGATGGGCGTGTGTCGCGGCTGCGAGGCGCGGCCGACCGAGAGCCTCGATTACGTCTTCGGCGGGGTCACCGGCGATTACGGGCCCCAGTTCCTGCATGCACGGGACGCCACGGGCGCCCGGGAGGCCGCGCAGCACCCGTGTGCGGCGTCGAGCTTGCGCGCCATCGTCGCGGCGTCCGTATCCGTGTGGGAGGATCCGGCCGGCGTCACCCCGGCCCAGGTGTGGATCCCCATGCGGGGCCACAACGGAGACGCGGCGGCGCGCCGGGGGTTGCTGTTCCTGGACGACGCGGACACCGAGGACTGGTGCTTCGACGGGTATGGGGAGGGGTATCTGGCGACGACGAACTATCTGAATGACGTGACGTACTCCGCGGACGGCGTCTGGGAGCTCCTCTGCCAGGACAGCTACGATGTCGGGGGGTATGTGCCGTGGGCGACGTGTGACTCCGACATCTCGACCCCCGAGATCGACTCGTTCAACATGACGACGGCCGGCATCGGCAACATCACCGGTGTGGTGGCGCTGGCCGAGGACTACGCCATCGCCGCCGCAGCCCACGGCGGGGTGGTCACCGCCACGACGTACAGCGAAGGTCTCTGGGTGCTTCACAATGCGGGGGCCACCGGCATCGAATACACCCACGTCGGCTTCCCGGGGGGCCTCTCCACCGGGTGCAGCGAGGAGGACACCTTCCTCGAAGCGGCGCTCACCAACCTCACCGTCGACTTCGAGGCGCTCGACGCCAGCGGCGGCTCGGGCGACGTCACCGCGTACTTCACCAACCACAGCAGCCCCTGTGGCGGGGTGTGGAAGATCACCTTCAACTACCTGACCCCAGGGACGGCGGTGTGGACCGAGCTCCCGGTGGGAGACGGCACCGGGCCCTGCGCCCTCTTCGACGAGGAGAACCTCTACGGCGCCCAGCCCACCGCCGATGGTCGGTATGTCTACGTGTACGGGAAGAGCGGCGTGTGTCGGGCCGACATGCTCACCAACGACGCCCTCGACTTCGAAGTGGCGTTCCCGTCGCTCACGATCACCAACGTCACCGACGTGCTGCCCCACCCCCACCTCGACGACGTGTTTTGGGTGGCGGTGCAGGGCGGGGACGACGCCTCCTCGGCCCCCGGCGGGTTGTACCTGGCCCAGCGCCGCTTCCGGCCCGGGGTCGTCACCCCGCCGCTCGGCCCGCCGGTCGGCACCTGGCAGTACGGATTTGTGAAGCAGGGATACTACGACCTCGAAGATCGTCGGGTCAACACGCTTGACTGGGGCACCGGCTATGGGCGCTACGCAGGCGACGACCTGAGCAGCCCGCTGGACGACCACCTAAGCAACGTGTACCTCTCGGTCCTGGGGGGGAGCTGGTGGGACGGCGCGGTGGAGGCGGAATGACCCCCCTCCTCCTGCTCCTCCTCGCCTGCCCCGATCCCAAGCCGGATCCACTCCAGGACGACTCCGGCACCCTCCCCGTCGACACGACCGACACCGACACCGACGACACCGGCCCCACCACCGACGACGACGACGTCGACGACGACGGCTACCCCACCCCCGACGACTGCGACGACACCGACCCCGACGTGAACCCCGGCGCCGCCGAGGTGCCCGGCAACGGCGTAGACGACGACTGTGCCGGCGGCGACCTCCCCGACGCCGACCGCGACGGCCACGGCGACGACGCGTACGGTGGGGACGACTGCGACGACACCAGCGCGTGGGTCTACCCCGGCGCCACCGAATGGTGTGACCCCATCGACCAGGACTGCGATGGCGAGCCGTTGGCGCCGGGCGGATGCGCGGGTTTGCAGGAGCCGCGGGCGTGGGCGACGTTGGATCTCCTTGGCGGCGCAGACCTCGGGGGCGCTCTCGTGGCGCGGGACGAGGACGGGGACGGGCTCAACGACGTCATCGCCGGAACCGGTCCCACTGTTGCTTGGGAAATCGATGGCGAGGAGGTCAGCCCCGCGTGGGCCATCTACACCGCCGACCACGTCGCCACCGCCCCGCACCCGTTCCCGGACGGGGCGGCCCAGCTCCTGACCGCTCCGGCAGTGTCCCCCGCCTACTACCTGGACGCCGGCGATGTCACCGGGGATGGCGTGCCCGACTTCGCCATCTGGAGCGACGTCTACCTGCGCGCCTACATCGCCCCCGGGCCGTTCCCCTGGGACGGCTCGCTGATCGACGCCTCCGACTCCGGCC
>JAYVAS010000892.1:0-6793 GCA_043750895.1 Pseudomonadota bacterium | reverse complement strand
GCGATCGTCCTGGAGAACCAACGGCTCATCGGTGAACTGCAGCACAAGAACGGGGAGCTGGAGGCTGCCCTCGAGGAGACGCGGGCGCTCCAGGACGAGCTCATCCAGACCGAGAAGCTGGCGGGCATCGGCACCCTCGCGGCCGGGATCGCCCACGAGATCTCCTCCCCGCTGTTCGGCGCCATGGGCCTCGCCGAGGCGATCGCCGACGAGGCGGACCTCGCCCTCGCCCAGGGCTACGCGCGCGACATCGTCGAGTATTGCAGGTCGATCCGAGACATCGTGGTCGAGCTGTCCAGCTACTCCCGGGCGTCGACCAGCGAATACCTGACCACGGTCGAGCTGGCCCGGGTGATCGGGGATGCCCTGAAGCTGGTCGAGCGTTCGGTCGACGTCTCGGGCATCCAGTTCGAGATGGATCTCGCTCCGAACCTGTACCTCAACGCGCGCACCAACGAGGTGCAGCAGGTGTTCGTCAACCTGGTGAAGAACGCGGCGGAGGCGGTGCGGGAGGTGCACGGCGCTTCGGGGGCGGGCCGCGTGACGGTCAAGGCGGGCCGAAACGAGAACGGCGTCTGGGCCACGGTCGCCGACAACGGGGCCGGCATCCCGGAGGAGAAGAAGCGCCAGATCTTCGACCCGTTCTACACCACCAAGCCGCCCGGCAAGGGCACCGGGCTCGGCCTGAACATCGTGTTCCGAATCATCACCAAGTACCGGGGCGGGGTCTCGGTCCAGAGCGAATTGGGCCTCGGCAGTGTGTTCGAGGTGCGGTTCCCGGTCGAAAAGTAGGCGGATCGGGGCTATCGGAAGTGCATGCGGCTTCAGGCGCGGATCCTGCTCTTCCTCGCCCTCGCGTGCATCCTCCCGCTGCTGTTGCTCGCCATCGCCGCCAGCCAGGCCACCGCGACCTGGTTGTCGGGCGCGACGACCGAGTTCCAGTACCGCACCGCCGAGTCTCTGGCGTCGGCGGTCGCGCGCCAGCTCACCGACGCCGAGCGCGTCGTGCGGCTGCAGTTCGCCAACTTCCGACTCGGCGACTCCTCGCCCGAGGTCCGGAAGGCGTTCGTCCTCGCGACCTACCGGTTGTTCCCCGAGATCGCCATCGCGGTGCTGCGGGACCCGACCGGTGCCGACGCGGCGCCGCCCGTGTACCTGCGCGTCGGCGAGACGGCGTGGGTGCCCGGCCATGAGCAGGTCCCGGACGATCGGGTGGCCCGCCTCCGGCAGGAGCTGCCCGCGGCCGGCGCGGAAGGGACGGCCGCGTGGGGGCGGCCCTACCTGCCTCCCGGCGGGCAGGGCGCGGTGTACCCGGTGACCTTCACCTCCCCGTGGGGGGATGGCATGACCCTCGGCGTCGAGCTGGGCATGGGCGAGGTCCCCTCCCGCATCGGGCTGGTCGCGGGCAACCACGGCGAGGCCGCCCTCATCGGGGTGGACGGCACGGTGCTGGTCCGGGCCGGGGTCGGAGGGCTCGTGCTCCCCGACCGCTTCCGCGAGCTGCTCGCCACCGACGGCGCAGACGTGCAGTACGACGACGCCTCCGGCGCGGGCGTGCAGGCGGCGCTGGCCCGGGTCCCGGGTCATTCGCTGGTGGTGGTGGTGGCCGAGCCTGCCGCCGCGGTGCAGGCGGCGGCGCGGGAGATCCAGAAGAAGACGTGGTACATTGGGGGGGTATCGCTGGTCTTGGCGATGGTGGGGGGGCTCATGCTGGCAGGTTCGATCCTCGATCCTATCGGGAAGCTGAGCGCGGCCGCCCGAGCCTTCGGCACCGGCGAGCTCGGCCGACGGGTGTCGGTCGATGGGGGCGACGAACTAGGCGACCTCGGCCGAGCATTCAACGGCATGGCCCAGTCCCTGCAACAGAACGCCGCGGTCATCTCGGCCAAGAACCGGGAGATCGAGTCGTTCAACCAGGACCTGCAGGACCGGGTGGAGCAGCGGACCGCCCAGCTGAAGGAGGCGCAGGCGCGGCTGGTCCAGTCGGGCCAGCTCGCGGCGGTGGCGGAGCTCTCCTCTGGGCTGGCCCACGAGCTCAACAACCCCCTGGCCGGCTTGCTCGGGATGATTCAGCTCGCCCGCGCCCGCGCGGACCCCAAGCAGGCCACGCTCCTCGACGCGGCCGAACGAGAGGCGCTCCGGTGCAAGGAGATCGTGGCCCAGCTGCTGCGGTTCACCCGGAACGATGTGGGGGGGGCGCGTGAACGCGACGTGGTAGACTTGGACGTGGTGATCGCCGATGTTCTCGCCCTGATGAGGGGACCTCTGGAGGGTCGGGGGCTCGTGCCCGACCACGCCCGGCGGCCCTGCTGGGTGCGCGGGGACGCGGCCCAGCTCGGTCGGGCGGTCGGGCAGTTGTTGACGTCGATGCGCACCGTGGCGGCGCCCAACGCCCGCCTCGAGGTGCGCCACGTCGGGACGGCCGCCGAGCAGGTGGTGGACTTCTCGGTCTCGGCGGTGGTCAGCAACCAGGACGACTGGCGGGCCGCGAGCTTCGGCTTCTGGGTGGCGCGCCAGGTGTTCGAAGATCATGGGGCGATCCTCGAAGAGCCCGTGCTGGGCGGAAGCTGGCGCCTGCGGGCGCCGGCGGTCGAGGGGCGACCGGCGTGATGCGACGCGAGTACCTCGCCCTGATCGTCTTCGGCTGCGTCCTCGCGCTGGCCGGCGTCGGGTGGCAGGTGTTGTTCAGCGCGCCCGAGCCCGCGGGCGTGACCATCGCCGCCGTGTCCGGCAACGTCCAGCAGGTGACGCCGACGGGCTCCACTCCGGCGACCGTGGGCGCGTCGGTGGCCGCGCGGGATCGCCTCGTGGCCGGCCCCGACGGGAACGCGGTCCTCGCCTTCGGCGACGAGGCTCGCCTGACACTGGACGCCTCCTCCTCCATCAAGGTCGTCTCGGTGGACGACGCCGGGGTCCGGGTCGAGCTCGACGGCGGGCGCGTGTCGGCGACGGTACGGCCTGGCGGCCGCCAGCTGGCCATCGGCGCCGACGGCCGCGAGGTGACCGCCGAGGACGCCGACTTCACGGTCGCACGCGGCGAAGATGGTACGCTCGCGGTCGCCGCCGATCGGGGCTCGGTGAAGACGAACCTGCCCGGGGTGTCCACCATCGGCGCCGGGCAGAAGGTCGTCGCGCCCCGCGATCGCCAGGCGTTGGTGTCGCCGACCAACGACGCCCTGCTGCTCTCGGTGGTGTGGCCGGAGCAGAGCCGGACCCGCGCTGCCGAAGTGTCGATCAACGGCACCACCGAGCCCGGGGCGCGCGTGATCTTCGACGGGGCCGGAGGTCCGGTCACGGTCCTCGGCGACGCCGATGGCCGCTTCTCGGCCACCGTCGCGCTGCGGGAGGGCGAGAACACCCTCCGCGCGCACGCGACCAACGCCCTCGGTCAGGTCGCCGAGCTTCGGTGGGACGTCGTCCGTGACACCCGACCGCCCTCGATCTCGGTGGAGCTGCGTCCGTGATCGCCTGGCTGCTCGCGTCGGCGTGGGCGGCCGAGGTCGCGCTGTCCACTCCCTTCGGTCCGCTCCCGATCGGGCGCCCGGGGGTGGTGGAGGTGGTCGTCGCCGAGGGGGGCGTGCCGGTGACGGCGGCGGTGGTGGAGCTCATCCGAGACGGTGCGAACATCGGGCGCGCCGAGGCCGAAGCGCCCGGTCGGTACCGGATGTTCGTCGAGGCCGCCGACGACCGGGCCATCCCCATCGTCGTCCGCGTCGACGGCGTCCCGTCGCTCACCACCACCATCCCGGTCGAGCCGGCGCTGGTGGGGGTGCTCGGGGAGGCGGTCCGCGCGCCGGGGATGGTCGGGGCTGAACGGATCGAGGTGCGCTTTCCGCTGAGGGGCGCCGTCGACGCCCGGTGGCTCAACGCGCGGGTCAGCGAGGGGAGGGTCCTGGACGTGCGCGTCGATGCCGACGCGGTGGTGGTCGGCGTCCAGCCGGGGGACGATCGGACCGCGCGGGTGATGGCGGTGGCGCTGGTGGACGGGCGGCTCCCGGGGATCGGACCGCGGGTCGTGGCGGTGCAGCTCCGCGCGCGCCAGACGGCGTCGGTCAACGTTGGTGCCGGCAGCTCGGTGATCGCCCGGGTGGGGCGCCGGAGCTACGGTCCGTTCTCGGCCGGCGCCGACGGACTCGCGTCGATCACCTTCGACGTGTTTCCCGGCGAGACCAGCGTGGAGATGCTGGCCACGGACGATGTCGGCAACAGCCGGAAGGTCACCTCGCCTCTCCCCACCGTGGGCACACCCACCCTGGTCGGTATCGAGGTGCCGACCGGCGTCGACACGCTGCCTGACCTGTTCCTCGCGGCGTGGACCCCGGCGGGGGCGGCCTGGGCCGGGGAGACCCCGACCTGTCGGTCCGGGGTGGGCGGGCGCGAAGCGGCGTGGCCGGTGGCGGATGGTCTCTACCGGTACCGCCCCGCAACCGGCGGCGCCGTGTTCGACCTGAGGGTCGAGTGTGCGCTCGACGCCGCTTCGGCGAGCTTCCGGCTCCCGGTGCCCGGCGGGCGGGCCTCGCGTCTCGAGGTGAAGGTCTACCCGGACGCCCTCTCGGCCGACTTCCCGTTCGCCGAGATTCAGGCGGTGCTCGTCGACGAACGGGGCGGGCGCCTGCCCTCGGACCGGGTGAGCCTCAGCGCCCGGACCGGCACGCTCGACACCCGCCTGGTCGACGGGGTGGTCCGTGCCGCCTACGCCGGCACCGCGGCCGCCCCCTCGGGCGGAGACGTCATCACCGCCTCCTGGCGCCCTCCGCCCGGCGCCGGAGAGCCCTGGGATCTCGACCTTCACGCCGCCTCCACCACCTTCGGCAACGAGGTCCGGGTGCGCGCGCGCGACCGGGCCGGCAATCCGATTCCCGGGGTGGTGGTGTCGGTGGGTCCGCGCGGTGGTCCCGCCGAGGACGTGGTCACCGGCGGGAGCGGGTGGGGGGCCGCCGTGTTTCCGACGGTCCCGCAGATCGTGGTCATCGAGGCACGGGCGGGGCACCTCACCCGCGAGCAGGTCGTGATCCCCGGGGAAGTGGTGGCGCTCCCCGAGACCGATCGACCCGACCTCTACAGCGAGGTGGAGGTGCCGATCCGTGCCGGGCAGGTACGCCAGATGTACATCGACGTGGCGCCGCGTCCGTTGGTGACGGGCACCGGCGACACCGCGGTCATCGAGGTCCGCATGCTCGACGCGGGCGGCAACCCCGTCCGTGGCGAGGAGGTGGTGATCTCCGCGGACGTGGGGGTCATCGCCCAGACCAACCCGCGACCGGACGGGTCGATGGTGGCGGTCTACACGCCGCCTGCGGGGAGCGCGTCGCGGACCGTGCACATCAGCGCCCAGTCGGCCGGAGGGAGCGTGGCGACCGACCTCCAACTCGTGCCGCGACCGGTGCGCGGCGGGGTGTCGGTGGCGGGCGGCTGGGCCACCAACTTCGGGGCCATCAGCGCCCCGTGCGTCGACGTGGCGGTCCAGAACCGACTGCCCATCCTCCCGGAGCTGCTCCAGCTCCGCGTCGGGGTGGGGACCTACACGATGGACACGACGGTGCCCGACGTGGTCACCGGGGGGGAGGTCCACGTCCGTGCCCAGTTCGTCCCCATCGAGCTGGGGATCGCGGCGTCCCAGCGCGTCGGCCGACGGGTGCTCGACGCGGGGATGAGCGCGGTGCTGCTCCCGGTGGTGCTCAGCGGCGACTTCGACGGGGTGCGCGGCGTGGCCGGTTCGGGTCTGGGCCCCCCCGGGTTCCTGTTCCACGGCGGGGGGGGGCTCCGCTTCGGGAACAGTGAGGTCTTCGGGGAGGTCCGGTACCTGCTCGCCGCGTCCCGCGGGGGGACGATTTCTTTCCAAGGGTCGGTTGGAGGCGGAAGTCTGGTCGCGGGCTACCGAGTGTTATACTAGTGCTTGGCGGCGCGTCCATCCATGATGGCCTTCCTCTCCCTCTTCCTCGCGTGTGCACCGGCTCCTGAGCCGCCGCGCGTGGACGCAGTCTCGCCGGACTGGGGCTGGCAGGGAGAAGACACCACGGTCACCCTCACTGGCGCGGCGTTCTTCCCCGACGTGCAGGTGAGCACCTACGAGGCGGATGCCGGCGAGGTGGACGTCAACTTCCAGGTGTGGATCGAGACGCCGACGCCCACGGCGCTGACCTTCGTCCAGCTGCTCGACTACGGCACGCTCGCTGCGCAGGTCCCGGCGGGGCTCGACGTCGGGCTCTACGGGCTCCGCGTGGTCACGCCCTCCGGCCTGTCGGACACCCTGCCCGACGCCTTCTCGGTCACCGAGACCCGCGCCGACCACCTGACCATCGGCCTCTCCGACGCCGCCTTCGACGTGAACGAGTCGGGCACGCTCGAACTGCGTCTCGAGGACCCGGACGCCGAGCCGGTCGCGCAGGCCATGCAGGTCGAGGTGCGCGCCACCTCCGCCTTGGGCGCGTCCGGCATCCGCTTCGGAGAGGGCCTGGGGGACCAGGTGCCGACGGAGGACGGGGTCGGGATTCGCGGAACGCTCGGCCCGGACGGCGCGGCCATGGTGCTGGTGAGCTCGACTGTGCCCGACGACGTCCTGTTCACGCTCTCACCGGTGGACGACGCGGTGGTCGACTCGGACTCGGTCCTGGTGTCGTGGGAGCCCGGAGCGCTCACCAACGTCGAGATCGTGCTCCCATCAGCGAATTTCCGGGCGACCGCCGGCGAGGCCTTCGACGTCGACCTGCTCCTCTACGACCGCGACGGGAACCAGCTCGGGCCCCAGGCCGCCGAGGTGATCCTCTTCGACGCGTGCGGCTCCTACTCCCAA
>JAYVAS010000891.1:0-14114 GCA_043750895.1 Pseudomonadota bacterium | reverse complement strand
ATGGCTCCGGTGAAGGACCCCTTCTCGTGCCCGAACAGCTCGCTCTCGAGGAGGGTCTCGGTGAAGGCCCCGCAGTTCACCCCGATCAGGGGCCGATCGCGGCGCCGCGACCGTTCGTGGCTGGCGCGCGCCACCAGCTCCTTGCCGGTACCCGTCTCGCCGCGGATCAACACGGTGGCGTCGGTCTGGGCCACGGACCGGATCGCGTCGAACACCCGGAGCATGCGCGGGCTCTGGGACAGCAGGTGGGTGAAGCCGTAGCGGTCCAGGGCCGTGTCCCGCGCCGCGACGAGGCTGCGCGTGGTCTGCACCATCTGGAGCGCCCGGGACACCTTCTCCGAGAGCAGGCCCGGGCTGATCGGACGACCGAGGTAGTCCGCCGCGCCCGCCTTCAGGGCCTGGACCGCGCCCTCCACGGTGGGGTGGGGCGCCACGACCACCACCGGGACGTCCGGGGCCCGGCTCCGGAGCACCTCGAGCAGTCGGAGCCCCGGCAGGTCGAGGGTGTCGAGGCAGGCGACGATCACGTCGGGGCGTACCTCGGGTAGCAGCGACAGGCCCTCCCGGGCGGTGACGCAGTGATGCACCCCGCGGCCCGCGGTGAGGAGCATGGCGCGGGCCGAGCGGCCGCCCACATCGGAGGGATCGATGACGAGCACCGACGCGCCGACGGCAGTCGACGATGGTTGAACCAGGGTCATGGAGCCCTACAAAGAGCACGTCCCTCCGCCTCGCGCAACCCGGGCGAATCGGCCGGGCGACAAATTCCTGGGATCCTCGGGGAGGCTCGAAGGCATACCGTGGAATACGACAGAGTTTGGAGTCCCCCCCGATGATGCTATCGCTCCTCCTTCCCGCCTTCGCCGCCACGGTAGAAGCATGGTCCTACACCGACTTCCCGGACAACCGGGACATCTCCGGCACCGACGGCTGGGAGTCCGGGTACCGGGAGGACCGCTGGACCGGCTACGACGGCAACGACGGCTTCAACTGGGCGATCCCCGACACCGACGACAACGGCGGCGAGTGGGGCGACGGCGGCCCGCACGACAACTGGCTGGTCAACACCCCGGTCGAGGTCGGTGACGGCCTCTACACCGTCACCGGCTACTCCTCGGACGACGACACCTTCGGGATGGTCGCCGGCTACGTCTCCGACGAGGAGCTCTACCTGTTCCTGATGTGCGGAGCGAGTCGCGGCTCCTCCTGCCCCGTCACCAACGCCGCCGGCCAGGCCCTGATCCTCCACGTCACGCGGAGCGGCGCCGAGGTCGTCGCGCAGGCGGACGGCGGATTCGAGGTGGATGTCTACGGGGACATGGAGTTCAGCATCAACGACGGCGTCATGACCGCCCGCTTCGACGACCTCGGGGTCGACCTGGCGGTGGACGTCCCGGCGGAGACCCGCCTCGGCGGCGTCGGCTTCTACGCCTACGACTGCGGGCTCGGAGAAGACGGGCAGACCGTCGCGGCCTTCAACACCCCGACGATCTATTGGTTCGACGACGACAACGACAGCGTGATCGACGACGAGGACAACTGCGAGTTCGAGGCCAACCGCGATCAAGCCGACGGCGACGGCGACGGCGTCGGGGACGTCTGCGACGACGACCCGGGCACCGAGACGGACGCCGACACCGACGCCGACGCGGACACCGACGCGGATGCCGACACCGACACCGACACCGACACGAACACCAGCGGCGAGCCCGATGGCACCGGCTACGGCGACGCCGCCGAGCTGTTCGCCGCCGGGAGCTGCAACTGCGCCAGCTCGCCGTCCTCGCCCGTCGGCTATGCCGGCTTCGCCCTCGGCCTCACCGCGCTGTTCGCCGCCCGCCGTCGCCGCTGAGCGTCCGCTGCCGGTGAGGGATCGGGGCCACCGGGATAGGTGCCCGTATGTCCTGGCGTAGACGGTCGGTGGTCGCATTCGATACCGAGACCACAGGTCTGTTCCCGGAGAACGGCGATCGTGTCATCGAGTTCGCCGGGATCGAGCTGATCCTCGGCGAGGATGGTGGCGTGGCGCGCACCGTAGCCCACCACTTCCTGTTCAACCCCGGCATCCCCATCCCGCGGGAGGCGTCCGAGGTCTCCGGCCTCAAGGACGAGGACGTGGCCGGAAAGCCCATCTTCGCCGCCCATGCCGAGGCCATCCACCGGCTGCTCGGCCGCGCGATCACCATCGCGCACAACTACCCCTTCGATCAGCGGTTCCTGACGCAGGAGTTCACCCGGGCCGGGCTGAAGTGGCCGGCACCGCCCGCCGAGATCGACACCGTGGACCTCAGCCGGCGGTTCTTTCCCGAGGCCCGCGGCCACAAGCTGGGAGAGGTGTGCGCCCGCCTCGAGGTCTCGCTGGTCGGGGCCCACCGCGCCACCAACGACGCCGAAGCCTGCGGGCGCGCCTTCATCAACATGACCCAGCGTTTCACCGCCCCCGACGACCTCGAGGGGATGATCGAGTGGGCTGACGCGGTCGGGGAGCCCCCCGGCGGCGACACCATCGTGCGCCGGGAGGACGGCGTACTGGTCTTCGGCCCCGGGCGCCACGCCGGGGACCCCATCGAGGAGCACCCCGACCAGCTCGCGTACATGCTCGTGGCCCGTGAGCGGACCGAGGGCACGTGGCGCCTCGCCTACAACGACACCGTCCGCCGTTGGGTCGAGCGCTGGTTGCGCATCCGCGCGTCGGGGCGGGCACCACAGGTCATGAAAGGGTTCGGGCCCGCGGACTGGGGAATCGACGCCCCGGCCGGCTCGGGCCACGCGGGGGTACTTTGAAGCGGGTCCTGTTCGGGTTCATCCTCGGCTTCACGCCGATCGCGCTGGCCGCACGCACCGACGACGCCCTGGTGAAGCAGCTCGACAATGAGGTCATCGCCCTCAAGCAGCGCATCGCGGCGATGAACGAGCTGGTCGAGGAGTGCGGCGGCGGCAAGGCTCCCGCCCCCATCTTCGCCGAGCTGGTCCAGCTCTACGCGGGGAGTCCGGTCTCGGTCAAACGACGGGGCGGCCGCACCCTCGTGGTGATCCCGGCGGACCTGGTGTTCCCCGGAGACTCCCTGAGCATCCGGGAGGAGGCCGCGTTTGCGTTGGACATGGTGTCCACCGCGCTCGCCAACCACCCCGACGAGAGCGTGCTCATCACCGGCCACACTGACACCGAGCCACCGGCCGCCGCGTTGCGCAAACGCTACCCCACCAACTGGGAGCTCTCCACCGCCTACGCCAACGCGGTCGGAGCCTCGCTCATCAGCGAGTACAAGCTGGACCCCGCGCGGATCACCATCGCCGGCCGCGCGGACCAGGACCCCAACGACACCAACGACACCCCCGAAGGTCGGGCGGCCAACCGCCGCGTCGTCCTCACCCTCTCGCCCGGAAAGTACCCATGACCCTCCTCCTCTTCCTCCTCGGGGCCGCATGCGCGGGCTCGAAGGACGACTCGACCACCTCCGCCGCCGACTGCGGGGATCTGGACGGGCCGGGCACCGACACCGGGAACATCCCCAACATCAGCGGCTTCTGGACGAGCTCCTTCGCCAGTGAGTTCTACGAGGACGGCACCTGCGCGGTCGAAAATCTCACCCGCGACAGCGAAAGCTGGATCGGCTCCTTCGAGGTGGTCGGCAGCCCCACCTCCTCGTTCTACCTGGTCTACGCCGATCGCCCCGACGAGAAATACTGGGGCGCGATGGACGTCAACGGCGGCATCTCGTTCACCGGCACCCACGACCACTCGGCGGGCGCGCTCTACGCCTCGTTCGGTGGCCTGACCTTCCACGACAAGTACCAGGACCGCGACACCATCCTCGGCTCCGCCACCTTCGGCCTCGACACCGACGCAGACACCCTCATCGATTGCACGGTGAAGGGTAGCTGGAACGCGTACAAATCCGGTGTCTGATCCCCGCCCCCCCCAGCCGCTACGTCGCCTCTGCGCCGCCTATGAGCCCACCGTCCGGGCCGCCCTCACCGTTGCCCCGGAGTTCGCGGACGACCCCGCCGTCCTGCTCGCCGCGGTGGAGACCCTCCCGCCGTCGGCGCGGGCCCTCCTGGAGCTGCTCTGGTTGGTGGTCCCGGTGGGCGAGACCATCCCCGAGCGGCTGCGCCCGCTGATCGAGCGCGACGCCGATCCGCTCTGGTACAGCCTGCTGCTCGTCCCGCGCGCCACCTGGTACGAGGGGGCGGCCATCCACCCCCTGCACTACGCGGCGAGCTGCCGCCTCAACCCGGCGTTCGCGTCCTGGCGCCCGGTGATTCCGGCCTACGCAGGCGAGGCCGTGCCCACCTTCCCCCACTCGGACGCGTGGTGGGAGGCCATCGTCGTGGCCGCCTCGCTCGAGAGCAACCCCGCGGCCCTGACGCAGGACGGCATCCTCCGAAAGGACGCCGAGAAGCGGCTGCTGTCGAGCTTCCCGGGCGACGCCGCCCGGTGGGATCTCGCGCTGCGCCTCGCCCGCCTGTCGAGCCTCGTGCGCCCGCACGGGCAGCGCCTGCACGGCTCGCCCGAAGCGATTCCCCGGCCGCTCGCCGACCCCTCGGCCCTCTTCTCCGAGAGCCGCGCCGTGACCATCGCGGCGGCCATCCTGCGCCTGGTGTCGACCGCCTGGGTGGACTACCCCGCCCTGGTGGAGCGGTTCCGCACCACCCTCCGGGAGCTGGTGGCCAGCCCACGCGGCGGAAACTACCCCGAGCATCCCGAGGTCGGCTTCGACGAGCAGGGATGGCAGAGCCACGAAGGCGCCGCCCTCACCCTGGTGGTGGACGGGTTCCACCGCGCCGGGGTGCTCGACGTGTTTCGGGACGGTTCGGACGTCGTGGCCATCCGCCGGGCGACGCCCCGCACCGCGCTCGGCTCCGGCTTCCTGCTCACGCCGGACCTCGACCTGCTCGTGCACGCCGGCGACCTGAGCCTCGCCGACTACGGGCGTCTCGCCCGCGCCGCACCCTACGTGGACGGCGAGCGCCTCCACCGGCATCGCCTCACCCGGGATGGGGTGGCCGCCGACCTCGCGCACGGTCACGTCGACCTCGTCGGGTTCCTGACCACGCACTCGCGCACCGGCGTGCCGCCCAACGTCGCGGACACCATCCGCCACTGGCAGCGCTCGGCGACCCGCATCACCGTCGTGACCGGCGTCGACATCGAGGAGGACGAGAGCGGCAACCTCCGGGTGGCGCCGGGCGGCCTCGTCGCGGACCGGGTCATCGACTACGCGACCCCGCCGCGGGGCCGCTTCGTGTACCACCGGGGCCGGGTCGGCATTATCGACGGGTGGGATCCGCTCACCGTCCGGGCCTGTGTCAACCGGATCGGGACCTTCACCGGCCGCGAGGGCGACGAGCGCATCTACGCGCTCGAGATCCGCTCCCAGGCGCACCCGACGCCGTTGCTGGACCAACTGCGCCACTGGTACGGGGGCGAGCTTCCCGGCGAGATCGAAGCGCTGGTGCTCGCGGGCAGCGTGACCGAACCGGCGCGGGTGGAGCAGGCCGTCATCGTGCACCTGCCCGCCGCGCTCGCCGGGGCGCTACGGCGCGACCGCGTCGCCGGTCCGCTGCTGCGTCGGCCGCTGGGCTTCGATCAGGCCGTGGTGGACCGGGCGGACATCCCCACGCTCCGGCAGCGTTTCACCGAGCTGGGCATCCAGTGGTCGGACGCCCCCCCGGCGGCGTCGATCTGAGGCCAGCCGATCAGGCCGTCCCGTCGCAATCCGCGTCGGCCCCGCCGGCCGCGTCGTATTCGCCGGGGTTCGTGGTGGCGCTCGAGTCGTCGCAGTCGCCCCCGTTCTCCGTGTAGCCGTCGCCATCGTCGTCGTACTGCACGGTCCCTTCGTCCACCGTGCCGTCGCAGTCGTTGTCGATCCAGTCGGCGAGCTCGGTCGCCGAGGGCTTGACCGTGCGGTCGCCGTCGTCGCAGTCGCCCGCGGCCTCGGTGACGCCGTCTCCGTCGTCGTCGTAGGCGGTCGTGCCTTCGTCCACCGTGCCGTCGCAGTCGTTGTCGACCCCGTCGGCGGACTCGGGGGCGCCCGGCCAGACGCCGTCATCGGCGTCGTCGCAGTCCCCGCCCTCGGTGGAGACCCCGTCGGCGTCCAGATCCACGGTGCCCAGGTCGACCACGCCGTCGCAGTCGTCGTCCCGGCCGTTGGTCAGGTTCTCGGTCGCCGAGGGGTTGATCGCGACGTCGGCATCGTTGCAGTCGCCGTCGTCCTCGGAGAGGCCGTCGCCATCGTCGTCGAAGCAGGGCGTCCCGTCGTCCACCAGGCCGTTGCAGTCCTGGTCGACGCCGTCACAGTCCTCGGATGCGGCGGGGTTCACGCTGGCGACGCTGTCGTCGCAGTCCGACGCGCAGCTCGCGTAGCCGTCGCGGTCGGCGTCGTAGAGGTCGGCTGAGCCGTTGAGGCAGTCGTTCGCGCGCAAGAGCACGCTGTCGACGGCGGCCCCGGCGGAGAGGACGAAGCTCGCCTCGCCGTCGACCGCGCTGGTGTCGACCGCGGTGAACCCGAGATCCACCGACACCGAGCTCCCGGTGGCCAGGGTGACTGGGGTGGCGGTGAGCACGGTGAACGGCGCGTCGGCGCTGGCCCCGAGCAGGTCGACGTCCACGCTGCCGGTGTTGGTCAGCTCGGCGGTGACGGTTCCGTCGGCGCCGACCGCGACCGGTCCGAAGTCCAAGACCGACGGCCACACCGAGACCAGCCCGCTCGCCGCGCGCGCGCGCAGGTCGACGATGTGGATGTTCTCTTCTTCCTCGTCGGTCTGGATGGTGAGCCGCGCCTGGTCCCAGCCCTCGGCCAGGGCCTCGTACTGGAAGGTGAGCGTGGCGACGTCATCCCGGTCCAGCGTGGGCAGCTCCTCGGCCGGCCCGGTGAAACCCTGGCCGGAGAGGTTGAGGAGGTCGGCCGCGACGATCTGGATCTGGCTCCCGGTGACCGCCGTGAGCGTGATGGCGACCTCCCCCGTCTCGCCCAGGGCGAAGGCCCCGAGGTCGCTCAAGGGCGGGCTGACGACCAACTGCTTGGTTTCTTTCTCCACCGCGTAGTCCTGGTTGCAGGCCGCGAGGAGGGGGAAGAGGGCGAGGATGGCGCGGATGGCGGGGTGGCCCCTCACCCGCCCCTGCGGGGCACCCTCTCCCGGGGGGAGAGGGGAAGAAGCACGCCCCGGCGGGGCACCCTGGGAGCCGCCGCCACGGCGCCGGAGCACGGCCATCGCCGCCAGGCCCATCACGATCCCCAGCGGACCGCCCGGACCACCCGTCGAGCAGCCGCAGCCCTCTTCCTGCTTGAGCCCGGCGGTGTCGCCGGTGCCGGCCACATCGCAGCCTTCGTCGACGGCGCCGTCGCAGTTGTTGTCCACACCGTCGCACATCTCGGCGGCGCCGGGATTGGCCCAGCCATTCGCGTCGTCGCAGTCGAGCTCGGCGGTGTAGCCATCGGTGTCGGCGTCGGCGGCGGGGTCGAGGACGCCGTCGCAGTTGTCGTCGATGCCGTTGACGATCTCCTCGGCGGCGGGGTTCACCGCGCCGTCGGCGTCGTCACAGTCGCCGCCTTCTTCGGTGAAGCCGTCGCCGTCGTCGTCGTAGAGCTCGGTGTCCTCGTCCACGACGCCGTCGCAGTCGTTGTCGACCCCATCGGTGGCCTCGGCCGTGTCGGGGCTGACCCCGGCATCGGTGTCGTCGCAGTCGCCGTCGAGGGCGCTGGTGCCGTCCCCGTCGTTGTCGTAGCCGTCCGTGCCCTCGTCCACGAGGCCGTCGCAGTCGTTGTCGACGCCGTCGGCCACCTCTTCGGCACCCGGGTGGGCCCCGCCGTTGGTGGGGAGACAGTCCCCGCCGTCGGCGGTGTAGCCGTCGCCATCGCTGTCGTCGGCGCCGGTGTCCACGACCCCGTCGCAGTCGTCGTCGATGCCGTTCGCGTCCACTTCGGCGTTGCCCGGGGACTGCGCGACGTCGCCGTCGTTGCAGTCGCCGTCGTCTTCACGGTAGCCGTCGCCGTCGTCGTCGAAGGCGTCGGTGCCCTCGTCCACGACGCCGTCGCAGTCTTCGTCCACGCCGTCCGCCGTCTCGACCTCCGCCGGGTCCACCGCGTCGTCGGTGTCGTCGCAGTCGCCACCGTCTTCGGTGTAGCCATCGCCGTCGTCGTCGTACCAGTCGGTGCCGTCGTCGACCACGCCGTCGCAGTCCTCGTCGACGCCGTCGGCGGCTTCGGCGGCACCAGGGTTGGTGGACGCGTGGTTGTCGTCGCAGTCGGACCCACCGGCCAGCGTGCTCACGTAGCCGTCGCCGTCCAGATCGCTGGCGTCGTCGCCCGAGCAGTCCTGGTCGATGCCGTCGTACGGGATCTCGGTGGCGCCGGGGTTCACGCCGGCGTCGGCGTCATCGCAGTCGGTCGCGTCGGTGACGCTGCCGGAGGGCTGGATGCAGTCCATCGAGGACGCGGAGGGGTCGCCGTAGGTGTCGCCATCGCCGTCCGTGTAGTAGGCCACGGTGCCGGTGGCGCCGTCGTCCACGATCGCGTCACAGTCGTCGTCGATGCCGTTGCAGAGCTCGGTGGCGCCTGGGTAGACGGTCGCGCTGGCGTCGTCGCAGTCGGTGGCGTTGGTGACGTACCCGGAGGGGACCGCACACGCGAGCTGGGAGGCGCTCGCGTTCCCGTAGCGGTCGGCGTCGCTGTCCGCGTAGTAGCGGACCGAATCCACGGCGTTGTCGTCCACGGTGCCGTCGCAGTCGTCGTCGACCCCGTCGCAGTACTCGCTCGCCCCAGGGTACGCGGTGTTGTCGCTGTCGTCGCAGTCGCGGCTATCGGAGACGTAGCCCGCCGGCGCCGAGCAGCCGGTGGTGGTGACCGAGGCGTTGCCGTAGCTGTCGGCGTCGCTGTCGGCGTACCAGGTGGACGCGTCCGAGGGCGAGTCGTCCACGCGCCCGTCGCAGTCGTCGTCGATGCTGTTGCAGATCTCGGTCGCGCCGGGGTTGATCGCGGCGGCGGCGTCGTTGCAGTCGGTGGCGTTGGCGACGTAGCCGACCGGTGCGTCGCACGCGACGGAGGTGACCGACGCGTTGCCGTAGGCGTCGCTGTCGGCGTCCCGGTACCAGGTGGTGCCGTCCACGGCGGAGTCGTCGATGCGGCCGTCGCAGTCCTGGTCGATGTCGTCGCAGACCTCGATGGCGCCGGGGTAGACGCCGTTGTCGGTGTCGTCGCAATCGTCGTCGTTGTTGACGTAGCCGGTGGGGGAGACGCAGTCGGCCACGACCGAGCTGGCGTCCCCGTAGCCGTCGCTGTCGACGTCCTCGTACCAGTTGGTGGCCACCATCCCGTCGTCGATCGAGCCGTCGCAGTCGTCGTCGATCCCGTTGCAGGCCTCGGCGGCCGCGGGGTTGATCGCGCGGTTGGTGTCGTCGCAGTCGTCGTCGTTGGCGACGTAACCGGCGGGGGCGGTGCAGCCCGAGGTCGTGACCGCCGGGTTGCCGTAGCCGTCGCCATCGGCGTCCGCGTAGTAGGTGGCGGAGCCGCCGTAGGTGTTCACGGTGTAGGTGGTGCCCGCCGAGCCGGCCACCGACGCGATGTAGCCGTAGTAGGTGTCGTTGTAGGCGTTGGTGCCGCCGGTCCCGCCGGTGACGTCGGTCGTGTAGGAGCCGGAGAAGCAGCCGTACTGAACCTTGATCCGGCCGCCGCCGCCGCCGCCGCCGCCGCCCGCGTAGCCCCAGTAGCCGTTGCCGGCGTTGCCGCCCTCGGCCGTGAGCGAGGCGCCGGACAGATCGACCGAGGGGCTGTCGAGCAGGATGCTCCCGCCGCTGCCGCCGCCGCCGCCGCCGCCGCCCGTGACGCCGTTCCCGCCGTCGTTGGTGACGGTGCCGGTGACGGTGATCGAGGTGCTGGCGTAGATGTAGAGGTTGCCGCCGCCGTCCCCGCCCGCGCCGCCGTTGTAGCCGTCGCAGGTGGACGCGCCGCCGCCGCCGCCGGAGCCGGCGTTACGCTCGGTCATGTCCGACGAGCTGCCGTACGAGGAGCCGCCGACGCCCGGGACCGACCAGGGGATGCCGACGCCGCCCTGCCCGCCCGCGCCGCCGTAGCCGCCGCCGCCGCCGCCGGCCGGATGCACGCAGTTGCCCCAGGTGCCGTAGTTCCCAGCGCCGGAGCCGCTGCCGGCGGTGCCGTTACGGAGCGAGCCGATGCCACCCGGCCCGCCGTTGGAGCCGCGGCTGTCGCCGCTGAGCGTGCCCGAGATGGTGACCGTTGTGGCGCTGATCGACAGCGCGACCCCGTCCGCGACGTACACCGTGTAGCCGGCGGGGATGGTGAAGGCGCCGACGTTGGTGAACGTCCCGGAGAGGACGTCGCCGTTGGCGGGCGAGAGGTTCGCGCCGCCGTAGTTGGTACCGGTGATGGTGGCGGCCTGGGCCGAGCTCGACGCCACGGCGAGGGCGGCAGCGAAGGCGGGGACGTACACGCGCAAAGGAACTCCGACCAGGCGCCAACGATACCACTCATGGCGGCCCGGCGGCGCGGGAGTCTTTACGGCGAATTTGCGTTTTCGGGGGGCGGAAGGGGGGGGCTCGGTGGGCGAGCCCAATCGGACGACCGCCGCCGCCTCCCCTACCCGGAGATCGGCGTGACCTCGACGAAGTTGATCCCGAAGGTGGTGGGTCCCCGCCGAGACCTCGATGCCCGGCCGGGCGGTGAGGTCGTTCCCATCGAGCAACACCGTCGTCGCCCCGGCGAGGACCGGCCCGGCTCACCGCCCGAAGTACGCTGCCTCCTGCGTCCACGCCGACGCGATGAGGGCATCGTAGGCAAGCGGCCAGGGTGGGCGGAGGAAGCCGAGAGCCCGCACGTCCTCGAACCAGAAGCCGAACGGCGAGTGGCGCGCGAAGGTGCCTCCGCCGAGGATGCGCGTGATCCGCCTGAGGCACTCCTCTGCCAGGCCGCCACACGCGGTCTTGCCGAGGAGCACGCTGCGGAGCGGAGCAGCCTCCGTCTCGACCGCCCGAAGCATCCCTTCGTAGGCCTGGCGCAGCAGCCAGGCCTCCTGTTCGGCCCGCACCCATTCCACCCGCTCGTACGGACCGAGTGAATCCGATCGTTTCGCGAGCTGCGCCGCCGCGGTCGCCATCGCCTCCTCGACGATACCGACGACGACAGCGGTGAAGAGCACCCCCACGAACGGGCCGGCGGCACCGGAGATCCCCCGCCAGTTCCCGGGCCACGCGACGCGCTGGGCCGGGAACTCCTCGAACAGCATGCCGTGGCTCTGCGTCGCGGTCATGCCGTGCCCGTCCCAGGGCGCCGTGAGGGTCATGCCAGACGAGCCGTCCCACGGGACCCCCCTCACGTCGAGGTAGAACCAGTCGGGCTCCGCCTCGCCCTCTGGCCGGGCGGCCGTCAGCATGAACGAGGTGACGCCAGAGCCGCTGCCAAAGTGCTTCTGGCCGGAGAGGGCCCAGCCTCCGTCCGGTCCACGCCGGGCGATCGCCCTGGTCGCCGCGAGGTCGCCGCCGCTTCCGGGCTCGGAGGTGATCGTCCCGAACCACGCCCCGTCCCGCGCGAGCGTCGCGAGTCGATCCCGCTGCTCCGCCCAGCCGACGCGGCAGGACTCTGGCGCCTGCGGGCTCGCCATCCAGAAGGAGAGGACCGCTGGATGCATCGAGGCGACCAGAGCCACCGAGGAGTCGCCACGCGCCAGCGCGCGGACCATCTCGGCCGTCGGGCGCGTCGAGCGGGCGATGTCCTCGAACAGGCCGCCGGACGCGACGGGGACCCCCGAAAGAAGGAAACCTGCAGCGGCGAGGGCCTCGAAGTCGGCGGGGTCGAGCTCCCGTCGGCGCTGCCGGTCATGCCGGTCGGCGGCGAACCCGGCGGCGAGACGAGCGACTCCGCGATGTACCTCGGACGCATGCATTTCGACCTCCTTCCAGACGATCCGTCCGGCGACACGCCTGGGACCTATCGCGCCCGGGCAGTCGCGTCCCGGTGCGCGACCTACACCTCTGGACTGCAACGTCTCGACCTGCTTCCCGCTCGTTCCGCAGGGCGCCGCTGAAAACGGGGTGCGGCCCCGGAGGCTTCCCTCCGAGGCCGACCCGATCGGGTGCCAGTCGTCAACTGCCGGGGGTGTAGGACACGAACTCGAGGGTAGTGTCCTTCACCTCGCCGATGCCGTACGCGTAGCGCTTCTCTTCTTCGGTGCAGGGACTCTCGTCGTCGATGGGGTTGGTGTCCGTGACCTGGATCGTGTCAACGTCCGCGCCGTCCACCACGGTGACCAGCCCATCCGCCGTGATGCGCCCCTGATCCAGCGCAATCCCGGGGGCATATTCCTGGTAGTAGGCATCGCCCACCTTGGCATTGGCGGGCATGATCACGCCCTGGAGCGCGCCGTCCTCCCCGGCCTTCCAGGTGCCGTCGGTGTTCACGAACACACCGCTCTCATCGAAGAACTCGACGTCCTCCCCGAAGTAGCACACCGTCCCATCGCTTGCCTCCACGTAGAAGTTGGACGCGATCTCGTGGATGACGCCGTCAAAATAGGTTTCGTGGCGCAGGATGTGGACGTCCACGCCCATCACCGTGCGGGTCTCTTCGAGCACCGTGCGCGTGACGGTCTTCGAGATTCCGGCCTCGTCCCCTTCACCTTCCCCTGCCAGTTGCACGACCGAGCCCACCTTCAGCGGGTACCAGGGGTTGGTGGAGCCCAACGAGAACGTCGCCACGGAGGGGTCGCAGGCGGACACGCTCACCGTGACCGGGTGACACTCCGGCAGCGACGTGTTGGTTGCGGTGTCGTCTCCACCACCGGAGGGGCAGCCTGCGAGAAGAAGGCTGGCCAAGAGGACGTAGTTCATGGGTAAGTCTCCGATTTGCTTGGTTCGTTCGACGCCACCGTGGCAGGGCGGCGTTGTATTGAACCTAGCTTCCAATGCTGAAGACTTCCTGAACGCTACCGGACTCGGCACCAACCGGGGCGCGGTAGCCTGACCGGACGGCGGCGGCCTGCCTAGCCCGACTCGATCCGCACCCACGGAAACCGCTGGCGCCACCGCTTCGCCGCCAGCCGCGCCTTCCAAGTCTCGCCAGGCAGGTCGGGGACGGGCCGGACGACCATCCCGAGGAGGTCCGACCAGCCGTGGGCCGCAAAGAGCTCCAGCTCGCCGCCCCCCATCCGCACCGCCACCCCGGTGGCCGTCTCCGGCCAGTTCGCCATGCCCTGCTCGGCCGAGGCCGCGCCATGGCGGGCCTGGTCACTGACATCCCACGGAGCGGCGAGCATGCCGTGTAGCGCCGTCGCGAACCGCGCGTCCTCGGCGGGATCACCCCTGCCGTGCCAGGCCACGTCCACGTCCACGTCCTCGGGTTCGCCGGGCCGGCGGTGCAGCGTGTTCCAGACCCGGTTTCGGAGCGCACCGGCGCCGATCCAAGCGCCGGGCGGCCCCACTCCCCGGACCGCATGCAGCAGGGCGACGAGCCGCGGGGACCCCGCGACGATGGCCCGCACCCGAACCTCGTCGGAGACGGGGTCCCAGAGGGATACGCGCACCCCGCCCCAGTTTCCGTCGGACCGGAGCTCCCGGACCAGCGACGCCCGCGCGAGGAGCGCGTGCACCCCGGCGCGCAGCGTCCCGCTCCCCTTCCCGTGGACGATCCGCACTTCCAGGAGTCCTGCCTCCCGGCACGCCGCGAGCCACTCGGGGATGAGGCTCCCGACCTCGCCGGGGCGGAAGGTGTGGAGGTCCAGGGTGTCCCCGAGGGGGAGCACGATCGGGATGTCGTCGTCCGTGACCCCCATGAGGGCGCTTCTCTCCGAGGTATTCTCGTAGCTCGCGTGCGCGTCTAGTGTGGCGGCACGTACCCCAAGCCGCCGCCGACACCCACCGGGACGCCGAGCGCGTACCAGACGAGCAGGAGCGCCGTCCAGGTGAGGCCGAACACCACCGAGTACGGCAACATCAGCGAGATCAGCGACCCCAGCCCCGCGCCCGAGCGGTACTTCTGGAGCACCGCGAGGATGATGAGCAGGTAGCTGTTGAGCGGGGTGACGATGTTCACCACCGAATCGCCGATGCGGTATGCGGCCGTGGTCAGCTCCGGGCTGATGCCGACCATCATGAACATGGGGAT
>JAYVAS010000890.1:0-1868 GCA_043750895.1 Pseudomonadota bacterium | reverse complement strand
TTCCGGGGAGGATCAGCTCCTCCACCACGCCGCCCACCGCCCCGCCGAACACCACCCGCTGCCCCACGACCAGCGTGACCTCGTCCTCTTCGTGGTCGTCCACGCTCAGCCGTCCGCGCAGCGCGAGCAGGCGCAGCTCGCGGCCGCGCAAGGACACCATCGCGTGGACCTCGGAGACACGCGCGTCCTGGATCCGCAGCGTGGTCGCGCTCCCCCGGCCGATGAGGCCGCCCACCGGGATGCTCGCGACGCGCCCGTCGTCGAGGCGGAGCTTTACCGCAGGACCGCGCATGCCGACGTTATACCCGGGCCATCCCGGCGCTGGAGCGACACTGCCGTCCGTATCCCAATTCCGCGGCGAACAGGGCACGTACGCCGCGGAGAACCTGCCCCCCCGGGAGGGCGGTCAGGCGTCGGTGTACGCAGCGCACGACGGGGCGCGGAGGGTCGCGATCAAGGTCGCCAAGGTGCCGGGCCCGTGGCTGCGGCGGGAGCGCGAGGCGCTGACGCGACTCCAGAGCGCGGGCATCACCGCGGACGGGTGGCTGGTGCGCCTGCTCGACCACGGACGCACCGCGGACGGGCGCGACTTCCTGGTCCTGGAGTGGTTTCCCGAGTCCCTCGGCGATTGGCTGGAGCGCGAGCATCCGGTCGAGGAGGTACTGCGGGCGCTGGCGCTCGCCGCGGAGGCGGTGGCGAAGCTACACGCTGCGGCCGGACTGCGGGACCAGTTCCTGCACCTCGACGTCAAACCCTGGAACTTCCTGATCGACGCGTCGGGCTCGACCCCGCGCGTGGTGCTCGCGGACCTCGGGGGCGTCAAGCAGGGACGGCTCCTGGCCACCACGCTGTTCCTGGGTCACCACAGCCCCGGCTACGCCCCGCTCGAGCAGGAGCTGTCGCTGGCGCGCGCGCCCGACCCGTCCATCGACGTACACGGGCTCGCGGCGACGATCTACGCCGGGCTCTGCGGCCGGCTCCCCGACGCCCGGCAACGTCCCGCGGCGCTGCTCCCGGGCGGAAGAAGGCTGGACCTGCTCCAGCGGATCCCGTCCCGAGAAGCCACGGACGAAGCCGAGTTCGAGCGCCTGCGCCGCCTGCCGGTGGAGGACCTGATCGCCTTCGACGAGATGGAGCCGTTGACCACCACCGACGAGGCACGACTCCAGAACCGACTGATCGCGGCGCTCGTCGGCCGGACCGCGGACGCGGAGGGGGTCGGCCGCCGCCTCGCCGACCTCCTGATCCCGGTGCTCCGTGCCGGCCTGGACCCCGATCCCCGACTCCGGGAGAAGCGGGTTGGGCCGCTCTACGCGGCGGTGGCGGAGGGGTGCGAGCTGGTCGAGCGCGCCGTCGGCGGGTCGGAGACGCTGACGCTCGGGCCAGCTCCCGTCGCCACGACCACGCACAGCGTGACCGCGGACACGACGGCCGCCCGCCGGGCCGGTCCGGGCGGTCTGGGCGATCTGGGCGAAGCGGGCGATCCAGCGCCCGGGCCCTCCCCGTCTGGGGAACCGCCGCCCGTGGTCGGCAAGGGCCCCGTCCGGGAGTACGCGCCGCGGGTCGCCGACGCCGTCGACGCCTACCTCCAACGGGCCAGTCGTCGGGGTGAGCGATCGGTGGGGCGCACCCGACTGGTGCTGCTCGCCGCGGCGTTCGCCTCCGAGCTGTTGGTGCACACCCCGGCCGAGTGGGCGGACTTCCCGCCCCGCGTGTGGGTGTCGCCCGCCTTCATCGCCGTCGGCGCCGCCGCCAGCATCGTCCTGCTGCGGAATCAGAGACGCCCCGACCTCGTCGCGTGGGCGTCGGTGGCGCTGGACGCGCTGCTGGTCGCGGGGGTCTCGCTCCCGGCGGCCCTCTGGCCACCC
>JAYVAS010000889.1:0-16962 GCA_043750895.1 Pseudomonadota bacterium | reverse complement strand
GATGCTCACCCTCGACATGAACCTCGAGGCGGATCTCGGCATCGACTCCATCAAGCGGGTGGAGATCCTCTCCGCCGTGCGCGAGCAGGACCCCGGCCTCCCCGAGCTCGACGCCGAGACCCTCGGCACCCTGAAGACCCTCCGGCAGATCGTCGACACCTTCGCATCCGCCATGCCGGCTGCGGCTGCGATGCCGGCCGCCGCGCCCACGCCCGCCGCAGCCGCCGCGCGTGCGGCGCGGACCGCCGCCCCGGTGGATCTGCTCCTCGCCGTGGTCGCCGACAAGACCGGCTACCCCCGTGAGATGCTCAACCTCGACATGAACCTCGAGGCGGATCTCGGCATCGACTCCATCAAGCGGGTGGAGATCCTCTCCGCCGTGCGCGAGCAGGACCCCGGACGCCCCGAGCTCGACGCCGAGACCCTCGGCACCCTGAAGACCCTCCGGCAGATCGTCGACACCTTCGCATCCGCCATGCCGGCCGCCGCCGCCATCTCAGCCGCTGCCGCCATGCCGACCGCCGTTCCCACGCCCACCCCAGTCGGCGCGCGCCCGGTCGCCGCCCCGATGGACCTGCTCCTCGCCGTGGTCGCTGACAAGACCGGCTACCCCCGCGAGATGCTCAACCTCGACATGAACCTCGAGGCGGATCTCGGCATCGACTCCATCAAGCGTGTCGAGATCCTGTCCGCCGTGCGCGAGCAGGACCCCGGCCTCCCCGAGCTCGACGCCGAGACGCTCGGCACCCTGAAGACCCTCCGCCAGATCGTCGACACCTTCGCATCCGCCATGCCGGGCGCCCCGGCCGCGGTTCAAGCGGGAGCGGCCACCGCGGCCCCCGCGGCCACCCCGGCCGCCGTCGCCGACCCCATCCATCGTTTCGAACTCTCGGTGGTGCCGGTGTCCCTCGGCGCGCCGCACCCGCTCGGCCCGGTGCACATCGTGGGCGAGCCGGCCCTCGCCGCTGCCCTCGGGGAGGCCCTCGTGGCGCGCGGCGTCCCCGCGACGCCAGCGGCGCCGGACGGCACGCGCGGGGTGGTGTTCCTCGCCGGTTCGGGCGCCGAGACGGTGAAGGAGGCCTTCCTCGCCGCCAAACGCGCCCGCCTCGACGCGGGTGGCAGCTTCCACACCGTCAGCTTCCTGGGCGGCGACTTCGGGCTCCACGGCGTGACCCCCACCGAGGCGCTGACCGGCGGTCTCGCCGGGCTCACCAAGACGGTCGCGCTCGAGTTTCCCGAGGCGCACTGCGGGGCCTTCGACACCAACCCCACGCTCCCCAACCTCGTCGCCCGCCTGGCCGAGGCCCTCACCCACCGCCATCCCATCGAGCTGGGCATCGGCACGAGCGGGCTCGTGTCCCTCGACAGCACCGTCGCCCTCGAGCGCGGGACGGTCGACGGGCTACCGGTCGGAGCCGCCGACGTGATCGTGGTCTCCGGGGGGGCACGCGGCGTCACCGCCGCCTGCGTCGTGGATCTCGCCCGGGCCAGCAAGGCCCGCTTCGTCCTCCTCGGTCGTTCGACCATCGACGCGCCCGAGTCGGCGTCGGTGGTCGCCGCGCGGGACGAGATGTCCCTGAAGAAGGCGCTGTTCGCCGAGAACCCCGGCATGAAGCCCGCCGAGATGGGCCGCAAGGCCGCGGCGGTGCTCGCGGCGCGCGAGGCGCGGGCCACCGTGTCCGCCATCGAGGCCGCCGGCGGATCGGTGCGCTACCTGGCCCTCGACGTCACCGACGGCGCGGCGCTGGCCGACGCCCTGCAAACCGTACGCGGAACCTGGGGGCCCATCACCGGGATCGTCCACGGTGCCGGCGTGATCCACGACAAGAAGCTCGCCGAGAAGACCGAGGCCCAGTGGGACGCGGTGTGGAGCACCAAGGTGGACGGCGCCCTGGCGCTGCTCGCCGCGACCCGCGCCGATCCGCTGCGCGTCATCGTGTTCTTCTCGTCGGTCGCCGGCCGCGCCGGCAACCCGGGTCAGTGCGACTACGCGGCCGCCAACGAGGCGCTCAACAAGCTCGCCGCGGCCGAGCGTACCCTCCGTCCCAACGCCGTGGTCAAGGCCATCGGCTGGGGCCCGTGGGAGGGCGGCATGGTCACGCCGGCGCTCAAGGCCGCCTTCGCGGCGCGGGGCGTGGCGCTCATCCCGCTCGCCCGCGGGGCGCGGATCTTCACCGAGGAGCTCGCGTGGCACCCGGACGCCATCGAGATCGTGGTGGGCGGAAGCTCTTCCCGGATTGACGGCGGCACCCGGCCCAACGCCGGGAGCGCGTCCCGCACCTTCACCGCCCGCCGGTATCCGTTCCTGCGCGACCACAGCATCGCCGACGCCCCAGTTCTCCCCCTGGCGATGGCGCTCGAGTGGTTCGTCGACGTGGCGCGTGCGCTCCGGCCCGGGCGCACCGTGGCCTCGGTCAACGACCTGCAGGTGCTCAAGGGCATCGTCTTCGACGGCTTCGACGGCGCCGGGGACACCCTCGACGTGGTCCACGAGGACGTGGGAACCGACCAGGTGCGCCTGGAGATCCGCTCCGCCAAGGGCGTCGCGCACTACCGGGCCCTCGTGACCTTCGGCAGCGGCACGGCCAAGGCCCCGCCCGCCCCGAGCGCCGGGCCCCTCGCCCGCTACCCGCTCCCGCTCTCAGAGGTCTACGGCCGCCACCTGTTCCACGGCCCCGACTTCGAGGCCATCCGCGTCCTCGACGGCGTCTCCGACATGGCCGCGGCCGCCGAGGTCACCGGCTCGGAAGCGCTGGGCTGGCCCACGGCCGACTGGGCGATTGACCCGGCCGCGTTCGACGGGGGGCTGCAGCTCGCCGTGCTCTGGACCCGCCATCACACCCAATCGGCGGCGCTGCCCACCCGCATCGACGCCTATGTCCCCTACGGCCTGCCCGCGGACGGACCGGTCCGGGTGGTGCTCAAGGGGCGGAAGGCCGGCACCCGCAACTCGGTGTCCGACATCTCGTTCATCGATCATCGCGGCACCCTCTTCGCCGAGCTGCGGGGCGTCGAGCTGCACACGCTGCCCAGCGGCAAGTTCCCGGTGCGCGTCGCGATCGCGAAGTAGGCAGGCGAGTCCATGAGCACCATCGCCATCATCGGGCAGGGCTGCGTCCTCCCCGGTGCCCTCGACGTCGCATCGTTCGCGACCAACGTGTTGACGGGGGTCGACAGCGTGCGCGACGTGCCGGCGGGGAGGTGGCGGGTCTCGGAGGACACCGTCCGCGGGACGCCCACCGACTGGGCGGACAAGACCTGGTCCACCGCTGGTGGCTACGTCGAAGACTTCGCCTCGGTGTGGTCGGGAGACGGCTACGGACTGCCCGCCGCGGACCTCGACGCGCTGGACCCGGTGGTCCGGTGGCTGGTGCACGCCGGCCGGAGCGCGTTGCGGTCGGCGCGTCTGGACGTGGGCGACCGCGCCCTCACCCGGACCGGCGCGGTCTTCGGAAACCTGTCCTTCCCCTCCGATGGCATGGCCCGGTGGGGCGAGGCCTGGCTGCGCGCCCGGATGGGAGCGCCCCCCATCGCCGCGGGGGACCCCCGAAACCTCTCGATGTCCGGCCTGCCCGCGGCGCTCCTGGCCCAGGCGCTGGGCCTCGGCGCCCAGAGCTTCGCCCTCGACGCCGCCTGCGCCAGCGCGCTCTACGCCATCCGGCTCGCCTGCGACGCCCTCGAGGCCGATCGCGCCGACCTGATGCTGGCGGGCGGCGTGAACGCGTCCGACAGCCTGTTCATCCACATCGGCTTCTCCGCGCTGGGCGCGATGAGCAAGACCGGCCAGAGCCGCCCCTTCCACCGGGGGGCGGACGGCCTGGTCCCGGCCGAAGGCGCCGCCTTGGTCCTCCTCAAGCGGCTCGCCGACGCCGAACGAGACGGAGACACCATCCTCGGGGTGATCCGCGGGGTCGGGCTCTCCAACGACGGCCGCGGACGGAACCTGCTCGCCCCCAGCGCCGAGGGCCAGGTCAGGGCGATGCGGGACGCCTACCGGCGCGCCGGGCTCACGCCCGCCGACATCGACCTCGTCGAGTGCCACGCCACCGGCACCCCCACCGGCGACCGCACCGAGGTCGACTCCCTCACCACCCTCTTCGCCGACAGCGGACGAACCGGCGTCCCGCTGGGCTCCTACAAGTCCAACGTCGGCCACCTCATCACCGTGGCCGGGGTCGCCGGGCTGATGAAGGTCCTGGCGGGCATGGCGGCCGAGACCCGCCCCCCCACCCTCCACGTGGAAGACCCACTCGGCGACCTGGGCCCCTTTCGCCTGCTCGCCGCCGCGGAGCCCTGGTCCGGCCCGGTGCGACGGGCCGCCGTGAGCGCCTTCGGCTTCGGCGGCAACAACGCCCACCTCGTGGTGGAGAGCTGGCGCTCGGGGAGCGTATCGGTGGCGACCGCACCCCTGCCCGACGCACCGATCCAGGTCGTAGGCCTCGCCGCGAGCCGCGGCAGCGCCGCGGATGTGCGGGCGCTCCTCGCCGCCCCGCCGTCCCCGCGCCGCGAATCGGTGCGGCTCCCCCTCACCGGCCTGCGCTTCCCGCCCCACGACCTCCGGGCCTCGCTCGGGCAGCAGACCCTCGCGCTCGCGGTGGTCGGGGACGCCCTGGCCGACGCCGGCCTGGACCTCCCCCGTGAGCGGGTGGCGGTGTTGGTCGCGATGAGCGCCGACCCGACGGTCACCGGCTGGGGCGCACGCTGGCGCCTGGACCAGACCGCGTGGCGCGACGCCGCCGCGCCGTCCCTGCGCGCGGAGCACGTGATCGGCACGATGCCCAACATCCCCGCCAACCGCATCAGCGTGCAGTGGGACTACGCCGGTCCCGGCTTCACGGTGTCGGCGGAAGAGGCCTCGCCGCTGGTCGCGCTGACCGTCGCGCGCGACCTCCTGAGCCGCGGCGAAGTAGACGCCGTCGTCGTCGCCGCGGTCGACCTCGCCAGTGACCCCCGCTTCGCCGACGCCCGACGCGCGTCGGGGCGCGGCGAGCCCGGCTTCGACGACGCTGCCGCCGTGGTGCTGACCCGCGGCAGCGAAGGCTACGCGCGCATCGATGTCGGTGATCCCAGCCGGGACGTGCCGTCCGGTCCGCCGGGGTCCGCGGCGCTGCTGGTCGATCTCGTGGTGGCCATCGCCCGCGCCGGACGGGGCGAGACGAACACCGTCGCCACCACCACGCTGGGTGGCGGGCGCGCCGCGATCCAATTCACCCGCTCCGCCCGCGACCTGCCTCCGCGGCGGGCCGAAGAGGGACCCATGCTCGAACTTCCGCTCCACCCCGTCCTTCCCGGCACGGGAACCCAGGTCATGGCCCCCGCCCCGCGCCTGACCCCCATCAGCGCCGCCGCCGCCGGCGCGCCCATCCCCGCCCCTCCACCGCCGGTCGCCGCCGCGCGCCCCGCCAGTGTCTCCCCGGTGGCATCCCCGGTGTCCGCTCCGCCGCCGCCCGTGGCCGCCCCGCGCCCCGGTGTCAGCCTCGCGGCCGCCGCGGCGACCGAAAGCGCGCCCACCTCCACCCTCGACCTCCTCGTCGCCCATCAGCGCCAGCTCGGCGAGGCGCACGCCCGCTTCGTGGAGACCCAGGGCCGGGTCCAGGCTGCCTTCCTCGCCGAACGCACCCAGACGCTCCGCGCGCTGCTGGGTCGGATGGGGGCCGCGCCCGCCGCGCCGGCGGCACCACGCCCGACCGTCTCGTCCGCCAACCCCGTGCCGATCCCACCTCCGGTCACCCGCGCCGAACCCGCTCCCACCGTTGCTCCTCCCCCGGCGGCGGTCGCACGGCCTCCGGCGCCGGTCCCTCAGCCCTCGGCCGCCCGCGTCGCCCCTGCGCCCGTCGCCCCCGTCGCTCACGCCCCCGCGCCCGCGGCGTCTCCGGTCGCAGCGCCCGCCCCGAGCCGCCCCGTCCCCGCCGAAGCCCGTCCCGGCCCCCGCCTGTCGCGTGCCCAGCTCGAGTCCGGCTCCTCAGGGTCCGTCACGACAATTTTTGGCCCCGCCTTCGCCCCGCTCGACGCCTGGGATCGCGTGGTCCGCATGCCCGAGCCGCCGCTCCTGCTCGCCGACCGGGTCACTGGCATCGAGGGCCCGCCGCTGGTGCTCGGCAAAGGTACGATCTGGACCGAGACCGACGTCCGCGCCGACTCCTGGTACCTCCACGACGGTCGGATGCCCGGGGGCATCCTGATCGAATCCGGTCAGGCCGACCTCCTCCTCGTCTCCTGGCAGGGCATCGACCTGCTCAACCGTGGCGACCGCATCTACCGGCTCCTCGGGTGCACGCTCACCTACCACCGTGCCCTCCCCAAGCCGGGTGACACCCTCTCCTACGACATCCACGTCGACGGCCACGCCAAGCTCGGCGACGTCCGCATGTTCTTCTTTCACTACGACTGCCACGTCGGCAGCGAAAAGCAGATCAGCATCCGCGAAGGCCAGGCGGGCTTCTTTACCAACGCCGAGCTCGGCGACTCAGGCGGCGTGCTCTGGGACGCCGCCACCGCCGAGGTCGACCTCCGCCTCCCCCACGCCGCCGGGCCGGTCCGACCCACCAACACCCGCCTGGATCGGAGCCACCTGGAGGCCCTCGCCGACGGCCGGGTCGCCGACTGCTTCGGTGCGTCGCACGGGCGCGCCCATACCCACACCCACACCCCGCGCATCGCCGCGGGGCGGATGCTGTTCCTCGACCGCGCCGAGATCGACCTGGAAGGGGGGCCGTGGAAGCGCGGCTACCTCCGCGCCGAGCAGGACATCCGGCCCGATCAGTGGTTCTTCGACGGCCACTTCAAGAACGACCCGTGCATGCCCGGCACGCTCATGTTCGACGGCTGCCTCCAAGCGATGCAGGTGTACCTCACGGCGCTGGGGTACACGCTCACCCGCGATGCCTGGCGCTTCGAGCCGGCCAAGGACATCCCCTTCAAGCTGCGCTGCCGCGGGCAGGTCACGCCCCCCTCCAAGACGCTGGTCTACGAGATCTTCGTGATCGCCGTCGAGGAGGGCCTGCACCCCCGCCTACACGCCCAGGTGTTGTGCACTGTCGACGGCCTGAAGTGCTTCCACGCCGACCCCATCGTGCTCGAGCTGGTGCCCGACTGGCCGATGACCCGGATGCCGCCGGTCCCCCTGACCCGCCCCCCGGGCGCGGTGCCCTACGACTGGCCGCAGCTCCTGGCATGCGCCTGGGGCGAGCCCAACGCCGCCTTCGGCAGCCTCTTCGACCGGTACTCCAACGGCGAGCGGAGCCCCCGTCTCCCTGGCCCGCCGTACCACTTCATGACCCGCGTCACGAAGACCTCCGGTGAGCCGGGGGCGGTCAAGCCGGGCGGGGTAATCGACGTCGATTACGACGTGCCGCCCAGCGAGTGGTACTTCGCCGAGACCGGCGGCACCATGCCGTTCGCGGTCCTGCTCGAAGCGGCCTTGCAGCCGTGCGGCTGGCTCGCGTCGTGGACCGGCGGCTCCCTGGTGAGCGAGGGTGAGGTCCTGTTCCGGAACCTCGACGGCACGGGAACCTGGCACGCCGAAGTGAAGCCCGACGCCGGCATGTTGACCACGCGCACGCGGCTGAACCAACTCTCCAAGTCGGCGGGCATGGTGATCGTCGGCTTCGAGCTGCAGATGACCCAGGGGGGCAAGCCCCTGTACGACCTCAAGACGGTGTTCGGCTTCTTCCCGCCGGCCGCCTTCGCGAACCAGGCTGGCGTGGGCTCTACCGCCGAGGAGCGCGCCTGGCTGGCCGAGCCCAACGACTTCCACGTCGAGCTCCGCAGCCGCCCGAGCCGCTATTTCGACGGCACCGCGCACCTGCCCACAGGCATGCTGCTGATGCTCGACCGGGTGACAGGGCGGTGGCCGACGGGCGGGAAGGCCGGGCTGGGCCGATGGCGTGCCGAGAAGGACGTCGACCAGGCCGAGTGGATGTTCAAGGCGCACTTCTTCCAGGACCCGGTCCAACCGGGGAGCCTGGGCCTCGAAGCCATCATCCAGCTCCTCCAGTTCAGCATGATCGAGACCGGCATCGCCCGGCCGGGCACGCGCTTCGAGCCCCTGGCCATGGGCGTCCCGATGACATGGAAATACCGGGGTCAGGTCACCCCAAACGCCCGGCTGGTCCAACTCGAGGTGGAGATCGTCTCCATCGAGGGAGATCTGGTGATCGCCGAGGGCCACCTCTGGGTGGACGGCAAGCGGATCTACAGCACGACCAACCTGGGCATGCGGGTGATCCCTGTCGCGCCGCCGCCGTCGAAGCGTACCGGCACCATCACCCTCCCCTCCCCGGAGGGGCACCGACCCACCTACGTGCTGCCGGCCCAGCCGATGACCGGCCTGGCGATGGTCGCGCTCGCCGCGGCCAACGCGACGTCGCTGGTGGACGGCGTCGCCCTCCGCTGGCTCACCTTCCCCGACGGGCCGCGCCCGGTCCACGTCAAGTGCGACGGCGACCGGGTAACCCTGGCCACCGTCAAGGAGGCCCACGGCCACGCGGTCGCGGGGGACACCGTGTTCAGCGCGCGCATCGCCCCGGTACCCGAGCCTCCACCGCCGGCGGACCTCATCGACCCCACCCCCGGAGAGGACGGCGCCACGCTCTACGCTAGCGGCGAGCTGTTCCACGACGGGGACTTCCGCGTCGTGGAGCGCGTGATCGCGCGCGGACGCAACGGGGCCAGCCTCCAGTTGTTTCCCGCCCCGCCCGACCGGCTGCTGGACGGCGCGACCCACGGCATTCCCCACGATCGCCTACACACGCTGGACGCCTCCCTGCCCGCCGACAAGGTGGGCTACCCGTCCCGGCTGAAGGCGCTCGCCCTGTACGGCGCGCCGCCCGCCGGACCGGTGCGCTGCGAGGTGCGCCTGCTCGGCGTCGAGGGTGGAAAGCCACGGTTTGGCGCCTGGTTCTACGCCGGTGGCAAGCTCGCCGCCTGGTACGAGGTGGAGGAGGTCCTCCTCCCCAAGGGACGCCTCGGCGAAGCCGCCCCCGCCGCGCGGCGGGACTTCCTTCAGGGCAGATACGTATCAGATGTGTCACTCGCACGGATCTCCGGCGACCGCGCCACCCTGACCCGCACCGAGGTCGCGGGCTCCGACTGGCTCCCCGGGACGCTGCTGCGCGTCTACGGGAGCGACACGCCGTCCGCCATCGCCGCGCGGGAGCTGGAGGGCCAGCGCCTGCGGGTGCATCCCCGTCACATCCTCCTGGAGCCGGTCGCCGACGGCTTCTACGCCTCCGACCGTCATCACCCCCTCGCCACCCGGCACCTCGCCGTCCGCGGCGACGTCGTGACCGGGGGAGCCCTGCGCTACCCCGATCTGGACGTGCCCATCCGCTGGTGGCGCCGTTTCCTGGACCACGGAGCCTGGGAGGGCGAGGACATCCTGCGTGCCCTGGCCACCGAAGGGCTCGCGGACCTCCACGTCCACGACCCGGACGCCTTCGCCGCCCTGCACGGCAAGCCGGTGCTCTACCTGGCCAACCACGAGTCCTACCTCGAGAGCGTGCTCTTCTCGTGCATCGTCTCCGGCTTGGGCGGGCTCCCGGTCGCGGCGGTCGCCAAACGGGAACACGACGCGGGCTGGCTCGGGGACCTCCACCGCCTGCTGGTCAGTCACCCCACCGCCCACTTCCCTCCGCTCATCCGGTTCTTCGACCAGAGCGACCCCGCCTCCCTCCGGGGGCTGGTGCTGGAAGCCCTGGAAGGACGCTCCCTCCTCGTGCACGTAGAAGGCACGCGCCAGGTCGAGCCGGGGGCATCGGTGGCCGCCGTCAGCTCCATCTGGTCCGACCTGGCGCTCGAACGCCAGCTCCCCATCGTCCCGGTGGCCTTCCGCGGCGGCGTGCGGGGGCAGAAGGTGGATCTCCCGGTGGCCGGCCAGACCATCCACATCGGGGAGCCCATCTTCCCCGGGGCCCTGGCTGCCCTCCCCTACGCCGAGCGCCGCAAGCACCTCGCCGCGGCGATCGACGCCCTCCAGGGCGCCGCGCCCGCGCCCGACTGCGGGTGGGACGGTCTGGACCCCACCTCCGGATTGGGTCGGGTGGTCCACACCCGCGCCGCGGGTACGCCGCTCGCGACGGCCCTCCGCACACCGCGCACCGACTGGGATCGGGCAGCGACGCGCGTCTTTCCCCGCGGCTGACACAATCCTGCCCGCCTTTGGGATGGCCTCCGCCGCCAGGATAGGGGGCGCGCCCATGCGCGACCCGCTCGTCCTCCCCGCTCCGGCACCGCTCCCGGTCCCCCCCGACCTCGCCGAGCGCCTCGCCGGCATCAAGGTCACCCTCGATGATACAGCCGTGAGCCGTATCGCCGACTTCCTGGGCCGCCTGCTCGCGATGAACGAGCACATGAACCTCACCGCCATCACCTATCCGGCCGAGGTCTGGACCCGCCACGCCCTGGATGCGCTCACCCTCGTCCCTGAGCTGGCGCGACTGCCGCCGAAGGCCCGGGTGGTGGATCTCGGGTCCGGCGGCGGCGTGCCAGGGATCATCCTCGCGATTGCCCGGTTGGACTTCTCGTTCACCCTGGTCGAGGCCACGGCCAAGAAGGCCGCCTTCCTGGCCGACGTGGCTGCCGCCCTGGGCCTCACCAACGTCACCGTGCTCAACGTGCGCGCCGAGTCGCTCCACGCCGGAACCACGCTGCGCGCCTTCGACGCCGTCACCGCGCGCGCCGTGGGCAAGCTGGAGGTGCTCATCCCCCTCGCGGCGCCCCTGATCAAGACCGGGGGGCGGATGTTGTTCATCAAGGGGGAGAGGGCCGACGACGAGCGGATGGCCGCCCAGAAGCAGCTGATGCGTCAGCGCTGCCGCCATCGGCGCACCACCCAGACCCCCACCGGCCGGGTGGTGGTGTTCGTAGCGGGTTGAGGCGGCCCGGGGTCTCGCGGGCGCGGCGCGGACGCCCAACACGGAGCGCCACTCCCCACATTCCGGGACCCCGGACCCCGCCCCCGTTGTCCAACACGGCGCGGAGACCGCATGTGGCTGCTCCTTGGTCATGCCCTCGCCGGCGAGTGTCCCCCAGTCACGTGGAGCCAGATGGAGCTCGTCGATCGGCCCATCCCGGCGGCACCGGCGCCTCGCGGACGACGTCATGGCCGCGTTGCTCCCCCCGCGGGGCCCGACCTCCGCCTCGCCCGGCTGCGCTGTGGGGCCGGTCCGGTCGCCCCACCCCGGCCGCTCCCCGGCGCTCCCCCAGCGCCCGGCGCTTCCCCATCGGTCGACGCGAACCCAGCGGTCGGCGCTGCCCCGACGGTCGACGGGAACCCGCCGACGAGCGATCCCCCGGCGCCCCAGGACTCCCCGCGCGACCGCGTGCGGATCCTCCCCCCGCGCCGCGGTCCGCAGCAGTCGCCCTGACCGGTACCGATGCGGTACCCTCCGCCGATGCTTCTCCTCTGGACCCTCGCCTGCACGTCGTCCGACGAGCCCGCCGCCACCGACACCGACCTTCCCAGCACCCCCGCTGATGACACCGCCACGGCCACGGACGGGTGCGCGACCCCCGGGTCAGTCGAGCTGGCGTCCAGCACGGTCGACACCTGGCACTGGCAGGACGAAGCCAACCCCACCATCGAGGTCGGCTACACCGTCACCGCCGCGCCGTGCGCCCCCTTCGTGGTCACCACCGACGCGGCGTGGCTCACCGCGCGACCGCTGGACGACACCGGCCTTCTGACGCTCGACGCCGACGCCACGTCCCTGCCGAGCGGCACCCACACCGCGGTGGTGACGATCCAGGACGGCGCCGCCGAGGGCCCGACCTCTGTCCTCACCGTGACCCTCCGCGCCCTCCACGAGGCCAACGGCGCCCGGACACGGCATGCGCTCGTCATCGGGGTGGACGGCCTCGACGGGGAGGAGCTGGCTCGCCTGAACACGCCCGTCCTCGACCGCCTCCGCCGCCACGCCGCCTGGACCAACACAGCGACGACACAGCTCACCGCCGACACCCTGTCCGGCCCGGGGTGGACCAGCGTTTTGACCGGTGTCGAGGCAGAAGACCACGGCGTCACCAGCAACGGCGACTACGACCAACGGGACCCCGCCTACCCCACCTTCCTGGCCCGCCTCAGCGACGCCGGGCTGACTGCCGCCGTGGCCTTCCAGTGGGCGGACCTGTTCCTGATCACCGATGTCGACAGCTACGACACCGCCGTGAGCGGCGACATGGCCACCGTGACCGAAGGCATGGAGGCGCTGCTCGCCACCGCCGAAGAGGAGCTGTACTTCGTCCACCTCGACGACGTGGACCACGCCGGCCACGCCTCGGGCTTCTCGGCGGACAACAAAGCATGGGTCGCGGCCGTCGCGGATGTCGAGCAGTCGATCGACCGGTTCCTCACCGCGCTCACCGCCCGCCCCGACATCGCCTCGGAGCAATGGCTCCTGGTGGTCACCGCCGATCACGGCGGCTCCGGCACCAGCCACGGCTGCCGGACCGCCGACTGCCAGACCATCCCGCTCATCGTGGCGGGAGCGGCGATCACCCCCGGACCCATCGGCACCGGGAGTCACCTCGACGTCCACCCGACGCTGCTCGACCACTTCGGCCTCGACCCCACGGCGTTCGACTCCGACGGTGTCTCCCGGCTCGAGCCCCACGAGGACGTCTGCGACGACGGACTGGACGGCGACGGGGACGGCGACGTCGACTGCGACGACAGCGAATGCGTCGAATCGGTGGACTGTAAGGTCTGCGAACCGGTCGACCTGGGCTCCGACGTCGGCGCCGACGTCTGGTCCGGAGGGCTCTCCACCGATGACTACGTGGGCACCTGCGGCGGCGGCGGGGGTGCCGAGCAGCTCTTCACCTACACCGTCTCCGCCACCGGGACCTGGGTGTTCAGCGCCGAAAACACGGGGACCGACACCAGCGTCTACGTGCTCGACGGTGGCTGCGACGGGGCCGAGCTGGCCTGCGCGGACGACGTGCCGGGACTCGGCGGGGGCCGCGCCGCGGTTGCAGTCTCCCTGAAGGAAGGCCAGACGGTGACGGTAGTGGAGGACAGCGACGACTCCGTCGGCGCCGACGGACAGCTCGCGGCGCTGGGGCCCCCCACCACCTGTCCGGACCTGACCCTCGCGGACGGCGACACCACCACCTCCGGGGCCCTCCCCACTCCGATCACCGGGATCCTCGAAGGCTGCGCGACCGCGTTCGGCCCCATCTTGTACGCGTGGACCGCGCCGAGCGCCGGCACCTGGACCATCGACACCATCGGCAGCGAAGGCGACACCGTGCTCTACGTCCTGGACGGCTGCGGCGGTGCGGCGCTCACCTGCAACGACGACTCCTCCGGCCTGCAGAGCGTCGTCACGGTGGACGTCGACGAAGGCCAGTCCGTGGTGATCGCGGTGGGCAGCTTCGCCGGCAGCACCGACAGCTACGTGTTGAACCTCACCGCGCCCTGATCCGGTTCACACGGACGGGCCGGCCACGGCGCGCCCCTTCCACGCGGCCCCGCCGCCCCATAGGCCGAGGCGCAGCGAGTTCAGGACGATGGCGCACCCGATCATCGCGCCGATGGGCTGGAGCAGCAGCACCCGGTTGTTCACCGGCTCCACCACCATCTTGCGGTAGATGAGCGACCGCCCCCACCAGACCGCGCCCAGCTGCAGCGCCGCGGCCACCCCGACCCACCCACCGAACCAGACCCCGACCAGCGGCCAGAGCTCGGCCTGCGCCATGAGCGCCACCGCGGTGGTGGTGAGCAGGAAGTCCCGGACCCGATGCGCCGGATCCACGAAGGCCGCGTTCTTGGAGAAACCCCGCCAGATCTCCCCGAGGCTGCGATACATCCGAGTTTGTGTCAGCACCGGACCCACGCGGAGGGCGTAGCGCGCCCCCGCGCCGGTCAACACGCGCACCAGCGCCACGTCCTCGATGATGCGGTCGCGCACCGCTCCGTGCCCCCCGGCGGCGAGGTAGGACCCGCGTCGGAAAGCGGCGAACTGGCCGTTGCCCATCGCCTGGTGGGGCCGTTTGGGATCTTCGGCGGCCACCGGGTCGACGAGGGAGAGCAGGAAGCCCCAGAAGAAGGGGTTGACCACCTGCTCCCAGACCGTGGGCACCCGCTGGCCGGAGAGGACCACCAGCACGTCCAACCCCCGGTCCATCTCCACCGCGACGGTTCGGACCGCGGCCGGGTGATGGGTGGTGTCGGCGTCGACGAAGAGCAGGAGCTCCCCCGTGCTGGCGGCGACCGCCACGTGGAGCGCGTGGTTCTTCCCGGTCCACCCGGTCGGAAGCGACGGGGCCTGGATCAACCGCACCCGCGGATGACGCTCGGCGACCCGCGCCACCAGCTCCGCCGTGCCGTCGTCCGAGCCGTCGTCCACCACGATCACCTCGTAGTCGTCGTGGTCTTGCGCCACGAGGCTCCCCAGCACGGTGAGGATGTTCGCCGCCTCGTTGCGCGCCGGCACACACACCGACACCCGGGTCGCGGATCGCGCCTCCGCCGGGGCCGGGCCCAGGCGCCACCGGGGATCGAAGATCCACCGCAGCCCACGCAACGCGAGCAGGCGGCCCCCGAGTCCACCCACGGCGACGAGCCCGATGAGCCAGTCCATCAGCGCAGCGGCTCGACCAGCCGCTGCCGGACCACGTACCGACCCGGCGGGAGCTCAGCCGGTAGGCTGCCGACCCGGAACTCGGGGTCCACGTGCAGCTCCACCCCGTTGGGCACCTCTCGCCCGGGCGGCACCACCAACGTGGACGCCAACCGCACATCGTGCCCGACCGCGACGCCGAGGAACGGCGTTCCGCTGTCCACCAACTCGGCCCCCACCCGCACCCGGACGTTGCCGCCGAAGGAGAGGTCCTGAAGGATGGCGAAGCTGGCGACGAAGCTGCGGCTCCCGAGCACGCAGGCCTGCCCGCCGATGTGGCCGATACTGGAGCCCGGACCCAGCACCGAGAGGTTGAACATCGCGTAGTTGGCGAGGTGCGCCCCCGCTTCGACGACGCTTCCGCGCGCGGTCACGTGGTCCTCGATGATCGCGCCGTCCCCGATGATGCAGCCCCGCAGCACCGTGTAGGCGCCGATCCGCACCCCCCGCCCCACCCGACAGGCCTCGAGGCGCGCCGTGGGGTGGATGTCACAGCCGGGACCGATCGCCGCCAGCCGGCCCGGTCCGGCGCGGAGCGGCGCGCGCAGCCAGGTCCACGCGAGGTTCCAGGGCGCCATCAGCAGGGCGTCGCCGAGCGCGACGGGGGTAGCGGCGAGGTTCGCGCGGAGGACATGCACCCAGTGCCGGATCGTCACCGCGGTTCGGGCGGAGATGAACCAGGGCGCGTCGACCCCCATCGGGAGCCGCGTGGTCCCCCCGAAGCCGGCGGGCGGCACCGGCACCGGCCCCCCGGTCGCGAAGCGGAGCCCGTACAGGCGGGTGGGCTCTCCGTCGACGACGGGCCCGGCCGGCTCAGCGTCCAATGGCGAGCGCCCGGCCGGGCGTTCGGTCAGGCAGAGCTGGCCGGCGCCGCGGGCGCGTTTGAGAAAGTGGCGCAGCGCGGGGATGGAGACGTCGAGGTCGTCGTCCCAGTAGAGGGTGTCGGCCTCCGTCCCCGCCGTGTCGACGTCTCCCACCCAGACCAGACCGAGGGCCCGTGCGGCGCGCTCCTGTCGTTCGGCGAGAGGCACGCCCACGACGTGGACCGCACCCACCGGATCGTCCCAGGGAGCGATACGCCGCCCGGTCCGGACACGGGCGACCTTCACTCGGAGACGTCCGCCTCGGCGTAGATCCCGCCCGACACCCCCGGTCCGGTACCCCGCAGCGCCGCGTCGAAGAACACGGTGCTGTAGTAGCGCACGATGGGATCAGACACCGCGAGCGGGAGGTAGGCGTCTCCGCAGCTCTCGAGGGACGGCTCGGGGACGGCCACCGGGCACCCGTCGCTGGCGAGCGCGACGAGCTGATCGAGCAGGAAGCTGTTGATGTCGTCCCGGTCCACGAGGAGGTCGTTGGCGAGCGCGAGAAGGTCCAACTCGCAGAGGTCCGAGAACGCGAGGTGCCCGGCATCGACGATCCGCACCAGCTCCGAGCCCGTCACCGCCGCGTGGGCGTCGACCATGCTGGCGTCGCTGGCAAACGCGTCGCAGGTGCCCCCCATGAGCAGGAACGGCGCGGAGGTCGCGGGCGCCGCGCCCGCTGCCAGGGCGGCGAAGGCCGTGAACCGGTCGTCGGACTCGGCGATGGACTGCACCGTCCCGCCACCCGCCGAATGGCCGCTCATCGCGAGGCGGTCGAGGTCGAGGGCGCCCGCGAAGAAGCCCTCCGACGCGGCCTCGCCCAGCCAATCGGCGACGTCGCCGACGTCCTCGACGGCGGGGTCGTCCCCGGTCATCCCGGAGAGATCGCAGCCGTCCAGCGCGGGCTGGAACATACACGGGAGCAGGTCGGTCATCATGCGACCGGGGTGGTCTGCGGCGACGACCACATAGCCGCGGGACGCGAGGTGGACGGCGTAGTCGATGGATTGGATGCGCATCCCCCCGAAGCCGTGGGAGAACACCACCACCGGATAGGGCGCCTCGGGGACGCGCAGGGCGGCGTCCCGCACCGCGCCCATCTCGACCACCGGGAAGGTGATGGGCCCGATCACGTCCGTCACCGAAGCGGGCACGAACTGCCCAAAATCGGCCTGCTCGGTGACCTCCGTGGCCGCAGCGTCGGGCGCCGGGTACCAGACCTCCATCGTCTGGTCGTGGGCGCGCACGGTGGTGACCCCGACCGGCACGCCGTTCTCCGCCGGATCGGACGGCAACAGCAGCGGCTCGGGGACGGTGACGGCGCCGGAGTCGTCCGCCGCGTCGGTGCAGGCAAGCAGGAAGAGCAACATCCTGCCCCCTATCCAGAAACAGGGGGCAAGGCCTCGCCGGCCTCGCCCCCTACCGGGGCCTGCCCTCGGGCTCCGGCACGCCTCCGCCCTCGGCGGAAGTCGGGTGGA
>JAYVAS010000888.1:0-6938 GCA_043750895.1 Pseudomonadota bacterium | reverse complement strand
CCGATCGTGAGAGTCACGACTCCGGGTGTCTCGGGGCATGTGCTCGAAAGGAATAGCGCGGTGTCAAGGGCCGTGTCGGAGTTGACGGGGCGTGAGCGGAGTGATCCGTTGCTGTAGAGCGCGAACCCGCGGTTGTGTTCCCACGACAACTGTGAAGTCGCCGCGACGAACGATGCTGACCCCGGCAGGTCGCAGAGCGCGTTGCTTCGGCGCATATCTTGACATGGAGCGGCTTGAGGAACTGGCCCCCCCTGGTCTACGCTCGCGAGGAGGGCACGCCACTTGGGGTACCAAAGCGACGGGTAGTCGGCGGAAAGCTGCGCCCAGCGACGGTCTGCGAGGCGCTTCGGTGGGTCGCCAGGCATACCCGTCGCGACGTACCAGCGTGCCCACATCGGTCCAGACCGCACATCCTCGGCGCGACTGAATACGTGATCCCAGGATGGTCCGAGCGGCTCTGGGTTGCCTCCGTTCCAGTCGACGATTCGCAGGTAGGCGATCTGGTCGGGACCCGAACCGTACCGGGTGCGCCACTCGTCCTCGGTGCGGGAGAAAAGTCCTGCCCGCTGCTCCGCAACCTCTCGGTCGACCAACCCCACGGAATCCCGGACTCGCACTCCACGGATGTTGCCTAGCACGCCCACATCCGATGCCATGATCGTTGCGTCCTCCGCAACGTTCTCGATGACCCACGTTGCGTCGGCGCTCACCGGGAGGTCTGGAGGGCTGAAGAGCCAGCGCCAGTTTTCGAGTATAGGAGCGGCGCGTAGGGCTACACCCCCGAACGTGGGTGCACGTGGTTCCCATACGGCAGTCGCCGCGACGCATGCCAGCGCGACCGCTGAGGCTGTCAGACTCGCCGGACGTTGAGGCTTTGTGTGCAGCAGGGCGAGTCCCGATGCGAGAACTCCTGGGAGGAGGATCCTACCCCACGCCATCCAGTCGCCGTCCGCCCTGACCAGTACGACGCCCTGGACTATGAAGGGGACAAGCGCGAGGAGGGTGGTGGTCGCTGAACGAGAGGCAAGCAACAACGGAGCCGCGAGCAGTCCCACTGCAGAAGGCGTTTCCCGAATGAGCTGCTCTATCCCAGCCGAGTACGAGGTCACCCCGACGATCTTGACGAGCACGGGGGTGGGCAAGATTGCTCCGAAGTGGGCGACACGGATCAAGTGGTACCCTGCGAGCATGACGCAGCTGACAGCAGCAAAAAGTAAGTTACTACGACGATAAATAGCCGCGATGAGCAGGCCGACGCCCAGGTGTAGAATGCCCTCTGGCCTTGTCACCGCGGCAAGCGTGAGCAGCGGGATTGCCGAGTTGCCCCTCCGGGTGTCGGAAATGAGCGATGCCCACCCTAAGGAGAGTAGGAGTGAGTATAGTGGTGTTTCAAGGCCAAGCATTGACCAATATCCAACGATGCTGCTCGTGGCGACTGCCGCGACCGCGAGGTGGCCGGTAGCATTCCACGGAGCCGCCCGACTGTACGCACCTATCAACGCGATGGTTGAGCCCAATGCCAGTAGCTTGGCGGCGATAACCCCGTCGAACCCGAGCGCGATCCCAACGGCGGTCAGGCAAAGAAAGGTGAAGTTGCTGTACCCCTCAACGAGTGCTCCCGAGGTCCAAGTCAGCGAGCCAGTCTCGACCCACTGCCTGGCATAGCCAAGCGTGATGAACAAGTCGTCGAATTGCTCAACCCAATGGGGGGCCGCGAGCCAGGTCATTCCGGCCCCAGCGAGGAGCCAACGGCAGGTCTTGCCCCACGCTTCGCCAGGCCTTCTCTCGCTCGGTTCGCCGGGCGTCATTGTCCCTGACGGCGGAGGCTGGAACCTGCCCCCCAAAGACTCGCCCCCCCCCCATACAACCCCAACATCCCCCACGGGAACCACCCCAGGTCCATCGTCATCGCGATCCCGACGTGCATCGCGATCGCGAACGGGGCCCACCACCGTGCCCAACGGGTCAGGAGCAGGGGGCTGAGGAGCTCGACCACGATGGTGTATACCCCGCCGGCCTTCCAGAGCCACATGGCCTTGGCGGCGGTCGCGGGGTCCACATTGCCGCTGAGCGGGTCGGCGACGGCGCGATACAGCGCCCCGCTCTCCCCGGGGGAGAGCCACCGGGGGGTGGCCGCCAGCTTGCCGATGCCCGCCGACAGGTAGACGATGACCATGACGCAGCGCACCAGATCGGCCGGCCAGGCTTTGACGCGGCGGCCGGCACGCACGTCCCGCCACGTGGGCAGGTCGCTGAACACCAGGATCAGGAGGGCGGTGCGGAGGATGCGGTCGATGGCGCGGTCGGCGGGGCCGTACAGATGGCCGAGCTGGGCCCACGCGAGCAAGGCGACCAGCAGCGCCCACCGCATGCGGATCCCGGCCAGGGCCGCGCCGAGACCCAGGATGACCACGCCCCAGGCGACCCGCCCGCCGTACGCCCCGAACAGGTCGTCCAGGACGTAGCTGTGCGCGGTCGCGTGGGTGATGCCGCCGAGCTCCCAGGGGACGTAGACGGTGTCCACCAACCCGTAGGCACCCACCCACACGAACTGGAGCAGCGCCACGCCACACACCAGGGTGCGCATCCAGAACTGCCCGGCCGCCGGCTCCTCGCGGGCACACCAGGCCTCCCACCCGCCCCACGCGCCCGCCGCCCGGGCCAGGACGCCGGTCACGGGGCGGCGGTCCGCGCGCGCAGGGCCCACCCCATGGCGCCGCTATTCCTCACACGCCGCGGTGACCTGCTCGACCGGGGTGCCGGTCCCGACGCCGGTGAGGTCGATGACCTCGAGCGCCAGGCACTCCCCCGCGCCGGAGGGGCACGGCGTGCAGGTGGCGCCGAGGTTCCCGAAGAAGGCGCAGGCCTCGGCGACGTCGCCGTCGGCGTAGGCGACCGCGAGGGCCTCGATCCCGACGTAGGTGCGCAGCCAGCCCGCCTCGACGGCGCTGCCGTCGGCCAGGACGGCGCCGCCAAAGGCGAGATCCTCGAGGACCACCTGGGTGTCGTACACCGGGAAGGTCGCGCCCGCGGGCCCGAACCCGAACCAGCCCCCGTCGAGCGTGCCGCCGCTGACGTCGAGGGTGCGCGCGCACAGGTCCTGCGCGCCCTTGGCGCCGACGCCGACGCGGTAGTCCACCCCGGCCCCCGCAGGTGTCAGCCCCAGCAGCAGCTCGAGGCCGGCCCCGAGGGTGCTGAGGAGCGCGCCGCCCGTGGGCGGTTCGACGACGGTGCCGCTGGTGAGGTCGAAGCGGAAACTCGTGGTGGTGAGGTCGGTGTCCGCGTCGAGCGGGCCTCCGAGATCGGAGGTGGTGTACCCGATGGTGGAGTCGCCCGCGCAGGTCGAGAGCGACATGGTGACCTGGGTGAGCGGACCGACCGGCGGCGACGGGGTCCACGTCAGGGTCAGGCCGTCCTCCGAGACGGCGGTCGTCCCGGGCTCGGAGCCGCTGACCGTCGCCCCCGCATCGGCGGCCGAGAGGGAGACCACGAACGACACGTTCCCCGGGACGCCGGTGGCGCCGTCGACGATGGAGGTGGACGCGGTGACGCCGCAGTCGACGCTGGTCACGCCGCTGTCCCCCTCCTTGGTTCCGGTACACGCGACGAGGGGGCTGAACACCAGCAGGGCAAGAGCGATTCGCATGAGGGTCTCCTTGGCGCGCCGAGTATCGCACGGGCCCCGGCGCGCGCGTCGGCCCCACCCCCACGCGCTCACTTCCGGCGCGGCTCCCACGTGGGCGCGGTGGCCACGAAGGCGTGGTGCTCGGTCAGCCGGCAGGCCGGGAAGGCGCCCCACATGCCGCGGAGCTCCACCCAGGAGGCGTCGGGGTCGTCCTTCAATGCCTCCTGCGCGACCAGCCGCACGAGCCCTTCCCAGTTTCCGCCGCCCTTGGCCTTTCCGGCGGTGCCGTCGACGATGGGGCGGATCGGCGGCGCACGCAGCAGGGCCGCGCGCCACGGGTAGGCGGGGTCCTTGGTGCGGTGCACGAGCACCCCGTCGATGTCGATCTCCAGCCGGTGGCACTCCTTGGGTCCGTCCAGGTACAGGCCCCAGTCCTGGCGGATGCGGAACGGCTGCTGTAGCGGAACGAGCGCCTCGGCGAGGGGGCGCCGCACCTCGGTGTTGAAGGCCACCAGCCCGTAGGCGAGGGGGTGCAGCCACGCCGGGAGGCGCGCGTGGAGCTGTCGCTGCGCTTCCGTGGCGCGCAGGCCGCTGGCGGGCATGGCGTCGAAGCCCGGGGTGGCGAGGAGCCAGAGCAGGCCCCAGACCACGGCGAGCGCCACCGCCCGCAGCCGATCACGGCCGGGCAATCCACACCGGCTGGGTGACGGCCCACGCCGGCTCGGGGAGCCACGGCGCGCGGGCGATCCCGGCGACCGTGGCCACCGCCCAGCGCACGTCGGGCGACCGGGTGAAGCGCGCGTGTCCGTCGACGAGATCGACGGTCTCGGACCCCTGATCGGTGACCAGCGTGACCCGGGTCACCCCCATCCACGCCGGTGCGGAGACCGCCACCGTCAGCTCCCACGTGGTCCGGTCCAGGGTGCGGCTGCCGTGGAGGTCGACGAGCGGGCCGTTTCCGGCGCTCACCGAACCGCCCACCAGGCCCGCGACCACCGACGGGATGTTGACCGCGGTGGCGACGTCCACCCACGTGCGCGGACCGCCGGGGCGGACGTCCACGTACGCGTCCAAGAGGCCCAGGTAGACGGGGACCTCGTCGGGGCCCGCCAGGTAGACGATGTCGGGGAGCTCCGTCCACGCGGAGGGCTCGGCTTCGGCGCGCGCGGCGTCGACCCACGCGGCGGTGACGACGGTGGTGCGGTGGAGCGACTCGCCGCCCTCGGAGACGGCGAGGATGTCGAGCGGCGAGAGGCCCTCCCAGGGGACGACCCCGGACGCGACCCGCTTGGTGTTGGTGTCCCAGGGCCACGACCAAACCATCCCGGCGGCGCGGGAGGCGTCGACCCCGAGCACCGGATCGCCCGAGTAGCGGGTGCCGTAGGGGATGGCGTCGTCGGCGACCAGGGCGGTGAAGAGGACGCCGTCGCCGAGGTTGGCGCGGAGGGCGTCGGGGGGCTTGGCGCGGGTGTCGGCGTCGGGGGCGACCTCGGCGGCGAGGTCGGCCAACACCCAGGAACCAGGGTCGAAGTAGGCGCGGAGGGCGACGTCGGCCGACGCCTCGCCGCCCGGGTACCACACGGTGGTGACGGCGTGGGTGGGGCCGGTCCACAGGTAGAACGTGCGGGGGGTGGGGCCCACCGGGAGGACGCCGCCGCCGGTGGGGACGTACCAGGTGTCGACGCCGTCGGTGAGGGTGCCGTCCAGCGCGGTGCCGTCGCCGTCCTCGAGGCGGAGGCGGAGGGTGCCGCAGGAGGCGGGCAGGAAGGCCTCGTACACACAGCCGGCCCGCTCGCCGATCAGCGTGGCGCCTTCGGGGACGACCCCGTCGTAGATGCCGTCGACGACGGGAAGGCGGTCCACCGGGACGCCCTCCACCGAGACCAACACGGTGTCGGCGTCGGCCGCGCCCGCCGCGGGGGTCGACCACAGCGCGTCCGGGACCACCGCGAGGCCGGTGACCGCGTCGAGCCGCGCTTTGCCCCCGTCGGCGGTGAGCGTGGCGTCGAAGCCGAGGAAGGCGCTGCCGTCCCGGAGAACGGCGCCGGTGCGGTCGGCGTCCACGTCGCCCCGTAGCCAACCACCGGTGCTGTACTCGATGACCAGGCGCGCGCTGTCGGCGTCCAGCCGGTAGGTGACCCCGGGGAGGACGAGGGCGGCGTAGCCGTCGCCGTTCACCGCTTCGATCGAGGAGCGGTCGCCGTCGGGGAGGTACTCGGTGAGGAGGTCGGCGCCGCCCACGGCCGCGGCGTCGATCAGCGTACCGCCGTCCTCTCCGAGCTCGGTGAGGGAGCCGTAGACTCCGCGCACGGCGAAACGGGCGACGGCGTTCTCCACCAGCCAGTCTCCCGGTCGCCCGTCGCCGTCCTCCAGCGCCTCGTCCGTGCACAGGATCGGGCGGGCACGCACCTCGCCGGGGTCGAGCGCCCGCGGATCACAGCTCGGTTCGCCGTGGACGAGGTCGTCGGTGCAGGCGAGGAGGAGGAGGAGCCACACGGGTCCAGGGTATCCTGGATCCCGGCGACGCTGGCGCGATCAGCCGCCGCCGGCGACCGGCGTCTCGAAGGCGATCTTGGTCGCGACGACGTTGGCCTTCTTGGCGAAGCCCTCGGGGACGTCGCCGGTGGTGGTCATCCACGTCCGGGACTCGCCCGGCTTCAGCGGCGCCGCGATCTCCTCCGGGGTGTACTGACCGGTGGAGTACTTGGGCCCCACCAACGGCTCGTAGGGGGTCACGCGCAGCACCGCGCCCTGCTCGTCGAGCATGCTGGCCACCATATTGAGCATGGTGATGGTCTTGTCGCCGTTGTTGGTGACGGTCACGCTGAAGCCCCAGCCGTCCTTCGGCCCCTTGGGATCGTTGGCGAGGTTGACCTCCTCGACCTTGACCTCCGTGAAGGCCATGCTCGGCATGTACTGCGACACCGCGAGGCGGTTCTGGGCCCCTTTGACGACGGTGCCGTCCACCCAGGGGTTCTCCTTCACGAACTTCTCCCAGCCGGCGGCGGTGTTCTCGACCTCGGCGGCGGCCAGGGCGAGCTCGCCGCGCTCCTTCTGGAGGGCCTTCTTCTCGCGGGACTTGGGGAACGCCTTGAGCAGGGCGTCGTAGTCGGCGATCGCCTTGCTGTCGCGCGCCTTCTTGATGAGCAGCTCTTCGAGCCGCTGGTTGGCGTTGAGGAGGCGGGATCCGGACGGGTTGGTCGCGATGTAGGCCTGCCAGGCCTCCACCGTGTCAGCCGCCTTCGCGTCCTCGAACGGGTCGGCGCAACCGCCAAGGGACAGAGCAAGGATGAATGCGAACATGGGGTACCTC
>JAYVAS010000887.1:0-4077 GCA_043750895.1 Pseudomonadota bacterium | reverse complement strand
GACCGCCACCAGAGCAAGGAGCGGCGACGTCACCAGCAGCGCGAGGGCGGACCCCGTCAGGTCGATGCCCCGCTTGATCACCAGCGCCTCGGCGTTGGGCGGCGTGGACGAGAAGGACAGGACCCCCCAGCCCTCGAAGTCCTGGACCTCGGCGCGGGCCACCGAGAGCCCGAGGAAGTTTGCGTCCATGGAGAAGGTCACGCCCACCTCCTCGCAGGTGTCGGCCACGAAGCGCAGCGTCGCCACCGACCACACCCGCCCGGTCATGAACACCTGGGCCACGTTCCGGGTGGCGAGCACCCGGGGGAGGTCGGAGACCGTGCCCAGCACGGGCACCTCGTCGGTCGAGGAGAGGGTGTCGTCGTCGGGGCGCAGCACCCCCGCGATGCGCAGCCCCCAGTCGCTGTGCCGGCGCAGGACCTGCAGGAAGGGCACGGCCTCGGCGGCGGAGCCGACGACGAGGATGTCGTAGGTGCCCTGCGGGGCGAAGCGGCCCCAGTTGCCGAGGGTGACGCGCGCCCCGAACAACAGCACCACCGAGACCAGCGCGAAGCCGAAGAGGAAGGTCCGGGAGGTCGGCGTGGCCGGCGGGATCACGAACTGGATGAGCAGCAGGCCGACGACGGCCACGGCCACGGCGCGGGTGAGGCGGATGAAGAGGAGGTCCCGGCGCAACCGGCGCAGGTCGTCGTAGGCCCCGTTCCAATGGAGGGCCAACATCCAGATGGGGAGGACCAGCACGATGAGGCTGAGCTGGTTCTGCAGGGTCACGACCTGCAGCACGGGCTCGCCCGGAACGAGGTCCAGGGACCACCGCGCCCGAGCCGCCTCCCGCGACCAGGCGGTCACGACGAAGGCGACCACGACGACCAGGGCGTCCACGAATCGAAAAGACCACCGTAGCGCCGCGGCCTGGACCCGCTGCATGAGGGAGACTCCTCCTCGCCTAAGATATATCGAGCCCCCCGAACCTTTCCGAGAGATAACGATGAACGCCGTCCAGATCGGCCCCACTACCGTCGGGAACGGAGTTCTCACCTTCATCCTCGGCCCCTGCGTGGTCGAGGGAGAGGCGCGCACCCGACACATCGCCGCCGGCATCGCCGAGGTCTGCGCTCGCCTCCGGGTCCCCTGGATCTTCAAGGCGAGCTTCGACAAGGCCAACCGCAGCTCCAAAGAGAGCTTCCGTGGCGACGGCCTCGCGGAGGGCCTACGTGTGCTCGCGGCCATCGGCGCCGACCTCCGGGTTCCCCTCACCACCGACGTCCACCTCCCCGACCAGGCGGCGCGCGTGGCCGAGGTGGTGGATCTGCTCCAGGTCCCCGCGTTCCTGTGCCGCCAGACCGACCTGCTCGAGGCCTGCGCGGCGACCGGCCGGGCGGTCAACGTGAAGAAGGGGCAGTTCATGGCCCCGGCCGACATGCGCGGGGTCGTCGGCAAGCTCACCCCGGGCAAGGTCATCCTGACCGAACGGGGCACCACCTTCGGCTACAACGATCTGGTGGTGGACTTCCGCGGCATCGCCCAGATGCGGGCGCTGGGTGTACCGGTCTGCTTCGACGCGACCCACTCCGTGCAGCGGCCCGGGGGCGGCACCGCGTCGGGCGGCGACTCCCGGTACGTGCCCTACCTGGCCCGCGCCGCCACGGCCGTGGGCATCGACCTGCTCTTCGCCGAGGTGCACGACCGCCCTGAAGAGGCGCTCTCCGACGGGCCCAACATGGTGCGCCTGTCGGAGCTGGAGGCCCTCCTGACCCAGATCCTCGCGGTCCGCGCCGCCGTGGGGGCCCCTCAATAGTGCGGCGGGACTTCCCAGCCGACCTCTTCGGCGTCCTCGGCCGCCGGCCGCTCGGCGATCCGCTTCACCTCCGCCTCGAGCTGCTCGATGCGGCCGAAGGCCGTCCGCAACATCTCCTCGGCCTCGGACAGGCGGTGCTCGAGCCAGGCCGACCGCTCTTCGACTTCGCGGATCCGGTCCTCCATCACGCCACTCCGTACCGTTCGCGGTGGAGCAACGGCGGCAGGCGTTCGCGGGGCAACAGCGTGGACCGCACCATCCACAGCTCGGGGAAGATCCGGTAGGTCGTGGTCTTGTCCAGGTAGTCGACCCCGGAGCTGCCGCCGGTGCCCACCCGTCGACCGATGGTGCGCTCCACCATCCGGGCGTGCCGATGCCGCCACAGCACGAGCTGCTCCTCCATCTCCACCACGGTGTCCAGCAGTAGCCGGGGCCACGCCAGCAGCGGGAGCTCCCGGTAGCTCTCGATGAAGAGCAGACCGGCCCGTGCCCGCCGGACGACCGGGTCTTCTTCGGCGAGGAACGCCACCGAACCCGCGTGGGCGGCCTCCACCCGGGTGACGATGCCGGCCCGCTCCGACTCGCCGAGGGCCCACGCGAGGCGCTCGATGCTGGCGTCCGCATGCGCGCGGGCGTTGGCGAGGAAGGCGGAGATGAAGGCCGTGACCACGGCGTCGTCGCCGGCGTCCGATGGCGTGGATCCCTGGATGGGCGTGCGTGCGAGCCAGCGCAGGAGCGCGCCCCGGATGGTCACCTCGGCCTGGGCATCGACGATCTTCTCCGCGGCAAACCCGCCCTCCTGCTTGATGTGGTCGAGCGCCCGCACCCCGCCGTAGGTGTGGCGGTCCTTCTCCTGGAACCCGAGCAGGATCTCCAGCTCGCGCATCTGGAAGCTCTGGAAGCCGCTGGCCGGGGTGAGCTTGTCGCGGAAGGCGAGGAAGTCTTGGGGCGGGAGCGTCTCCATGACCCGGAACTGGTCGACACAGAGCTTGAGGATCTCGTTGACCCGGCTGAGGTGGTGCACCACGAACGGCACCTTCTCTTCGGGGAGGACCGGCTCGGCGAGGTGGTCCCGCGCCAAGCGCAGCTGGGAGAGGATGAGCTTGAACCACAGCTCGTAGGCCTGGTGCACGATGATGAAGTGGAGTTCGTCGGGCGAGGGGGCGTCACCCTCGAGGCCGCCCTGCAGCGAGAGGAGGGTGTCGAGCTTCAGGTAGTCCCAGTAGAGCGGTCGTTTCATGGTGAGGAGCTATCGCGCAGGGATCCGGATAGCATCGCCGCGAAACCGGAGGACGGATGTTGATGGCGTTGCTGCTGGCCTGTGGGTCTGGCGTAGAAGGCACCTGGATGTTCGAGGTCACGGTCACCCTCCCCACCGGGGACGAGTGCGCGAGCACCGCCACCCACAACTTCGTCGGGGCCTACCAGCCGCCCGACGCCCAGCCCGATCTCTCGTGGACCTCCGCCGTGAGCGGCGAGGTGAGCGACCAGATCCTGTTCGGGCGCATCGAGGACGGCGGCGCTGGTCCCGTGCTCATCCTCGGCAGCGCCGTCCTCCCGGGCGCGAAGCTCGAGAAGGGCGGCTGGGAGTTCTCCTGGACCGGGACGGAGACCACCGTCACCCAGAACCAGCACGCCACTGGCTACTCCTTCACCCAGTCGGTGGACGACAGCGCGACCACGACCCTCGGGGGGAACCTGTCCAAGGGCGTCCTCGTCGGCAGCTGGGTCGAGGAGTCTGCGAGCGTGGCCCAGTGGGTCGAATCCGACACCTGGTCCGACGAGGCCGCGGCCTACGTGGGCACCACCGGGGTGATCCCCTCGGGCAGCTACCTGCTGCGGCTCGACTCCACCGGCGCCGAGGTTCCGGCCACCAACACCCAGTCCTCCTACGACTGCGGCGAGGCCGGCTGCACCCTGACCGTGCAGCAAGGCTGTGCGTACCGTTACGACCTGACGGGCACCCGCACCAGCTTCGATCCAGCCGACGCCAACTGGACCGAGGACGCCGGCCAGGACGCCGGGATCTGATCCCCGCCGAGGCATGCCCGCAAGGCCAGCCCTGACGCGCCCCGTGGTATAGACGGCGGTCGATGCTGCTGCTCCTCACTTCGCACGCCTTTGCTTCGGCCTACTACAACCTCGACTCCGGCACCCGGTCGTTGGGCAGAGGCGGAGCGTTCGTCGGCGGCGCCGAAGCGTGCGGTCTGGTCGAGTCGATCCCGTTGAGCGTTGTGATGGGTGTCGACGTCGTGTGCGTCGACTATCGCCAGGCGTAC
>JAYVAS010000886.1:0-4101 GCA_043750895.1 Pseudomonadota bacterium | reverse complement strand
GGGGTCCGTCGCCCCGGTTCCGGGATGTGGTTCGGGGTGGTGGCCGCCTTCGGCCTCACCGTGCGGTGGACCATCGGCCCGCTGCTGCTGCCGCTGGCGGTGGTGGTCGCGGCCGGCGTGGCCCGGCCGGGCGCCCGGGGTGGGGTGGCGGTGCTCGTCGGCGCCGGGGTCGCGAGCGCGGCGGCGTTGGGGGCGGTGGCCGATGGCGCCTGGGAGCCCGCGGCGACACACCCGGTGCTGCCGTGGCTGATGAGCGCGCTGCCGGTCGCGCTGGCCGCCGCCGTTGGGTGGCGCGCGCGGGGGGATGTGGCGCTCCGCGGGCTGGCGACCGCGTTCGGGTGGGTGCTCGGGCCGGGTACGCTCTGGTATTGGATCCACGGGGAAGGGGTGGCGTTCTACCTCGCCTCCCAGCAACGACAGGCCACGCCGGAGACGACGCTGGGGGCGCTCGCCGGGCTGTGGTCGGTGTTGGGTCAGCTCGGGACGGGCTTCGTGGTGTTGGCCCCGCTGGGACTCCTCGCGGCGGGCCGGGTCCGTCGACCGCGGGAGGCGGTCGCGCTGGTGGCGACCGGGCTCCTGGCGGGGTTCGGGCTCCTCCGCTCCGGCTCCCCCGAGATCTTCACCACCGGGTCGATCGGGGCGCGACTGCTGCTCGGCCCGGCCGTCTTCCTGGCGCTCGGGGTGGGCTGTCTCGCGGCCGCCGCCGGTCGACGCGCGGTGTGGGGGGTGGTGCCGCTCGTCGGCCTCTCGCTCTTCACCCAGTGGTCCTTCCGCCTCCCGCTCTGCGCCCCGAAGCAGCGGGACCACGCCATCTACCGCGTCTGCGCTGGCTCCGGCCCGCTGTTGAGCTGGTCCCTGGGGAACCCCCAACCCGGTCCGGCCCTGCGCGTGGAGGGGGTGTTGCCGTGGTCGGCCACGCCCCGGGTGGTCGCGGTGCTCACCCCCAACCGGCGCCTCTGGCGGGCCGACGAGCTGCCCTACGTCGCGGCGCTGATCCAGCGGAACCAGGCGGTGACCGTGGTGGAGCTCGAGCCCGCCGAGGTCGAGCCGTGGGTAGCGGCCTGGCGGCACCGCGTGGACGACGTCGTGACGGTTGGCCTGCCCCCGCTGGTGGTCGGGTCGGCTGCGGCACCGGCGATCGGCTTGGACCTCGGAACGCGCGCCCCACACGCGTTTCTGACCCCGGTGTCACGTTCTGGCGAGATACAACCTTCGCCCGCTACAACCTCGTTCCCCTGAGCGCTCCATGTCCGCCGACACCATCCTTCATCGCCTCCACCGACGCGCCGAGACGTCGCCCGACGCGGTCGCGTACAGCCACAAGCAGGGGGAGGCGTGGGTGCCGGTCACGTGGCGGAGCTACGCGGCGGAGGTGCGCCGCGCCGCCTCGGCCTTGGTCGGGCTCGGCTTCGAACCCGGTCAGGTGGTGTGCATCCTCGGGTTCAACCGGCATGAATGGGCGGTGATGGACCTGGGGTGCATGTTGGCCGGGGGGGCACCCGCGGGCATCTACGAGACCAGTTCGGCGTCGGAGGCGCACTACATCCTCCAGCACGCGGCGGCGCCCGTGGTCCTGGTCGAGAACGCAGCCCAGCTCGCGAAGATCCTCGAGGTGCGCGGCCGCCTGCCGGACCTTCGCCACATCGTGCTGATGCGCGGCACCGACGCCGGCGCCGACCCGATGGTGCTCACCTGGGAGGGCTTCCTCGCCAAGGGTGACGGGGTGGACGCGGCCCGGGTGGACGCGCGCCTCGCCGGACTGACGCCCGACAGCCTCGCGACCCTCATCTACACCTCGGGCACTACCGGGCCGCCGAAGGGGGTGATGCTCTCCCATCACAACTTGAGTTGGACCGCGAACGTGGCCATCGAGCTCGTCCACATCGGCGCGGACGACCACACGCTCTCCTACCTCCCGCTCGCCCACATCGCCGAGCAGATGTTCACCCTCCACGTCCCCATCAGCTCGGGGTGCCAGGTTTGGTACGCGGAGAGCGTCGCCAAGATGCCGCAGAACCTCCCCGAGGTGCGCCCCACCGTGCTCTTCGGGGTGCCCCGCGTGTGGGAGAAGATCTACGCCAAGCTCGGGGCGCGTCTTGCCGAAGCCACGGGGGTCAAGAAGTTCCTCGTCGACTTCGCCCGCGGCGTGGGCGGGCGGGTGCACGCGCTGAAGAACCGGGGCGAGGAGCCCACCGGCCTGCTGAAGATCGAGTACCAAGTGGCCCACGCCGTGGTGTTCTCCAAGCTGCACAAGGCGCTGGGGCTCGATCGGGTCAAGGTGATGGTCAGCGGCGCGGCGCCCATCGCCGCCGAGGTGTTGGAGTTCTTCGCCACCCTGGACCTGCCCATCCGCGAGGTCTACGGGCAGTCGGAGGACTCCGGCCCCACCACGTTCAACGCCCCCGGCCGCACCCGCTTCGGGACCGTCGGGCCGGCGCTCCCCGGGGTCGAGGTGGCCCTCGCGCCGGACGGCGAGGTCCGCGTGCGTGGGCCGAACGTGTTCATGGGCTACTTCAAGGACCCGGTCGCCACCGCGCAGACGATGGAGGACGGCTGGCTCTGCTCGGGGGACCTCGGCAGCTTCGACGCTGAGGGCTTCCTCACCATCGTCGGGCGCAAGAAGGAGATCCTGATCACCGCCGGCGGCAAGAACGTCGCCCCGGTGAACATCGAGGCCGCGCTCAAGCACATCGACGGGGTGGGCGAGGCGGTGGTGATCGGGGACCGTCGGAAGTACCTGGTCGCGCTGTTGACCCTCGACCCGGAGGCGGCGGTGCGGCTCGCCGCGGAGCTGGGCGTCGCTCCGGCCGAGTTGGGGACCAACCCCACGCTGCTGGCCCGCCTCCAGGCGGGCGTGGAGGGCGTGAACCGGGAGGTGTCTCGCGTCGAGTCGGTGAAACGGTTCGCCGTGTTGCCAGCGCCCTTCGAAGTCGGCGACGAGCTCACCGCGACGATGAAGATCCGGCGCAAGCGGGTGGTGGAGAAGTACGCCGCGACGATAGAGACGCTGTACGTCGAGGGGTAGATGAACGTCGATCGGTTGTTGACCCTGGGTCGCTGCAGCGCGGTCGCGGTCTCTCCGGACGGAACCTGGTTGGCAGTGTGTGTGGGGCGCGTGGACGCCAAGGGGGCGAACTTCGTCTCCGACCTGTGGCGGGTGCCGCTGGACGGCGGGTCCCCCGTCCGCCTCACCTGGGGCGACGAGAAGCTGTCGTCGCCCGCCTTCCGGGACGACGGCGCGCTGCTCTTCTTGTCGAACCGCCCGGTGGCGGCCGAACCCGAGGACGAGCGAAACACCCAGGTCTGGCACTTCCCGCCCGGGCTCGGCGAGCCCCGTCCGCTCACCGACGAACCGCTGGGCGTCGAGGCGTTCCGGGTCGCCTGCGGCACGCTCGCCACCCTGTCCAGCGTGATCCCGGGCGTGCCCCACGCGGAACAACGCGCGACCGCCCTGGACCGCCGCCGGAACGGTCCGTCGCTGCTCCGCTACACCGAGATGCCGGTCCGCTTCTGGGACCATTGGATCGCGCCCGCAGCGCCCCACCTCGTCGTCCGCACCGCCGACGGGCAGGGTCGGCGGGACCTGACCCCGGACGCCGGCATGGACTACCGGGAGTCGGCGTGGGACCTCTCGCCGGACGGGACGCAGGTGCGGATCGCGCGGGCCACCCGGGCGGCGGATGCGGTGCGGAGCGATGTTCTGGAACAGTGGGACGTCGCGGCGGGGACCTGCACCTCCCAAGCGTGGGCCACCGGGGCCCGGCAGGGGATCGCGGTCGTCCGCTTTCCGGTCGCCCCGGGCGCGCCGGACGTCGCCATCGTCGAGCGGCGGGACGGTGGCGGCGCTCCCCGGCAGGTGCTCATCGCCCACGCCGATGGGGTGGAGCGGGTGTGGGACGACCACAACCCACACGACGTCGTATTCCTCGATGCCGATCACCTCGCGGTGGTGGTCGACCGCGACGGTCGGGAGGCGATCCGGACCATCACCCTCGACGGCACGGCGCCTGACGCGTGGACGAACGTCGGCAGCCACACCGCGCTTCACACGCGTCCCGGCAATCCAACCCTCTACGGCCTGCACCACCGGTTCGTGCATCC
>JAYVAS010000885.1:0-3616 GCA_043750895.1 Pseudomonadota bacterium | reverse complement strand
AGGAGGAGGGCGCGGCGCATGGCTGGCCAATGTACCCCGCGCGGGGTCTACGGATTCCCTGGGATCGTCAGGTCGCACAGCTCCGCGCTCCCCCAGATGGCGTAGCCGGTGGCGGGGAGGTCGGGGTCGGGCGTGAGCAGGCAACCGTCGACGACGGGAAGATCGAGGGAGACCGTCGAGAAGTTGGCGGCGATCGTGACCTCGGAGGTCGCGTCGGTCACCGTCCAGGCCAGGACCGCCGGGTCCCCGGTGTCCACCCAGGTGAGCGCCCCCGCGCGGAGCGCCGAGCTCCGCTTCCGGAGGGTCTGCAGGCCGAGGATGAGGGTGTAGACGCTGTCGGGGTCGGCGCGGGCGGCCGCGACGTTGGTGGTCTCCCAGCCGGGCGCGAGGTTGAACCAGGTGGTGCCGGTGGTGAAGCCGGCGTTGAGGCTGTCGTCCCACTGCATCGGCGTCCGCTGCGGTTCGTCCTGGAGGAACTGGGGGTCGCCGTTGGGCATGTCCAGCTCCTCGCCGTAGTAGAGCATCGGCAGCCCGGGCAGGGTGAAGTTGAGCACCTCGAGGGTCCGGCGTTTGGTGGCGGAGGACACCCGCACCGGGAGGCGATCGGTGTCGTGCGAGGCATAGAAGGACACCACGCGCCGCTCGGCCCCAGCGGCGATCTCGGTGTCGATCAACGCCCGCAGCGGCGCGGGGTCGCCTTCGGCGAGGGCGGTCACGGCGACGTTGGCCCGCGTGGTGTCCAACACCAGGTCGGCCTCGCGGGCGGTGTCGGGGCCGAGGTAGGACAGCAGACCGGCCACGTCGTCGGAGTAGAAGGCCTCGGCGATGACGAGGCTCTCGTGGTCACGTTCCGCCTCGGCGACGAACCACGCCATGACCTCGTGGCAGCCCGGGGAGTCGGAGATCACCCCGTCCTCCTCGACCAACTGCCGGACGGCGTCCACCCGCCAGCCGGCCACTCCCCTGTCCTGCCAGGTTTGGATCACCTCCGCGAAGTCGTCATGGGTGGCGTCCGTGGTCCAATCGAAGTCGGGCTGCTGGGAGCCGAAGTAGGCGTAATAGTAGTCCCCGGCGTCCGAGGCGAACCACCGCTCGGTGTCGTACCGGGTGTCGGCGAAGACGTACCGGTCCCGCCAGGGGGAGTCGCGATCGGCCTGGGCGTCGGCGAAGGCGGGGTGGGCGATGGAGCTGTGGTTCAGCGGGACATCGAGGATGATCCGGATCCCGACCGCGGCGGCGGCGGTGGTGAGCGAGTCCAGCGCGGCGGTGTCACCGTAGGCCGGCTGCACCGAGAGGTAGTCGGTCACCCCGTACCCGGCCACGGACGGGCTGGGGAACACCGGCATGAGCCAGAGCACGGTGACCCCGAGCTCTTCGAGGTACGGGAGTCGCGCCTCCAGGCCGGCCAGGTCGCCGATGCCGTCGCCGTCACTGTCCTGGAACGAGCGTACGTAGACCTCGTAGAGCAGGCCGCCCTCCACGTCGGCCTCCCCGGGGGTGGACTCGCCGCTGTCGTCAGGGACCGTGGTGGTGTCGGTCGGGGTGTCGGTGTCCTTCGACGCCATCGGCCGGTACCCCAGGCAACCGGCGAGGAGCAGGACGGAGGCCACCATTCATCGACTATACGCCGGGTCGCCCCGGTCGGCGCGGAGGATCGGGGCCAGCACGGCGGCCACCGCGGGCACCGAGAGGCTGTTCCCGGCCAGTTGATAGCGGCGGGAGCGGGGGAGGGTGGCGGGGAACCGGAAGTGGTCGGGAAAGCCCAGCATCCGGACGATCTCCTCGGGGGAGAAGTACCGCACGCCGTCGGCGTCCCGGAGGTACGAGCCGGCGTACACCGGGGAGCGCGCGTAGGCCCGGGTGAAGCAGTAGACCTGGGGGTCGGGGTGCGCGAGCTCGGTCACGGGTAGGGCGTCGGCGTAGCGGGCCAGCAGCTCGGCGGGGACGGCGAGGGTCGGGTCGGGGGTGGCGTCGAGGAACGCTGGCAGCGGGACCGGGCGGCGGACGATCGGGTCCCAGTCCGCCAGGGGCTCCCTTCCGGCGATCAGGTAGTAGCGGGGCCGTTTGTTGGGCATCCCCAGCTCGGCCGGACACAGCCGACGCTCGCGGATGTGGTACCCGGCGCCCTCGAGCACCGTGTGCACCAGCGCGTGGGCGCGGGACCCCTCGAATGCCGGCACGTTCTCCAACGCCAACCAGCGGGGCCGGAGCTCGGCGGCGAGGTGGAGCAGGCGCACGAGCGAGGCCGCACGTGGATCGTCGAGGTCTCGACCCAGCCCGCGCACGGTGTAGGGCTGACACGGCGGGCTCATCCACCACAGCTCCGCGCCCAGCGGCGCGAGCTGGTGGGCACGGACACTGGCGAGGTTCCAGCGGCGCACCGGGTGGGACCAGTTGTGGGCGTAGGTGGCGGCGGCGTACTCGTCGTGGTCCACCGCGGCCACGATGTCCACGCCCGGCTCCACGGCGGCGGCGAAGCCGCCGATGCCCGAGAAGAACTCGATGGCCTTCAGGGGGTGCCCGCGGGATCGAGCCCGCCCACGGCCCAGGCGAGGGCGAAGCTGGCGCGGGTGACGTCCGCGGTGGCGGCGGTGGCGGCGCGGTCCGCTTCAGCGGCGCTGGTGCGGGCGGCGGCGAGCTCGACGAACAGGGCCGCTCCTGCGTCGTAGCGCTGCTGCACGACGTCGAGGGCCGCCGCGGCGGCCTCCTGGCGGACCTGGGTGGCGGTCAGGGTGGCGCGCGCGCTGTCGCGGGCGGCGAGGGCGCTGCGCACCTGAATCGCGACCTGCTCCCGCGCGGCCGCGAGTTCGAGGCTGGCGCGTTCGATGTCGAGGCGGGCCACGTCGGCGGCGGCGCGCGTCGTGCCCCGGTCGAGGATGGGTACGGTCACGTCGAGGCCCACCCAGGGATACCCGCTGTCGGCCAACTGGGTGCCGACCGGGCCGCCGCTGCTGCTCACCCCGGCCGATACCCCCGCGGTCGCGTTGACCAGGGGGCGCTGCCCCGCCTGGGCGCTGCGCAGCGTCGCCGCCGCCGCGTCTGCTTCGGACATCCGCACCCCGAGCTCCGGTCGGTTCGACCACGCCCGCGCCACCAGCGTCGGCGCGTCACCGGTGACCATCGGCTCATCCGCGGGGCCCGCGAAGGTCCAGGTCGTGGCCGGGTCGAGGCGCAAGAGCAGCGCCGCGTCCAGGGTGGTGGAGACCAACGCCTGCTCCGCGCCCACCAACCGGGCCTGCGCGGTCGCGACCGCGGCGCGTTGTTGGAGGGCGTCCGCGCGGGTGCGTGCGCCCGCGTCCACCTGGGCGGCGACCCGCGCTTCCGTCGCCAGCTCGGCCTCCACCACGCTCCGCTCCACCTCGACCGAGGCGCGTGCTTCGTCCACGGCGACCAAGGCGTCGGCCACGGCCAACACCGTGGCCTGGCGGGTCGCGGCCCGGTCGGCGGTGGCGGCGGTCTGGTCGGCGCGGGCGAGGTCCACCCGGGCGCGGTGGTCACCCCCCGTCCACAGGGGCATGGCGGCGACGAGGCGGACGTCGGCGCTGGTCACGAGGCCGGTGCCGACGAGGGTGCTGTTGGCGTCGGCGGTGGCCGTCAACGACGGATCCCACTGCCG
>JAYVAS010000884.1:0-5380 GCA_043750895.1 Pseudomonadota bacterium | reverse complement strand
AGCGGAGACCGGAGCGGCGCCACCGACACCCAGGCGGTGGTGATCGACAGCGGCGTTGTCAGCTTCGCGGACTGCAGCTTCAGCGGGAACGCCGGCTACTACGGAGGTCACGTCTACGTTTCCGGGGAGACCGTCGCCACCTTCGCCGATTCGGTGTTCTCCGGCGGCTCGGGGACGCTGGGCGGCGCGGTCAACGTGGACGGCGACGCGGTCGCGTCCTTCATCGGGACCCGCTTCGAGGACAACACCGCGTCGACGGCGGGCGGCGCCGTGTACCTCCAGGGCGGCGGCGAGGCCTCGTTCTCGCAGTGCAGCTTCGCGGGCAACCGGAGCACGTTCGGGGATGGGGGCGCGGTCGAGGTGAACCCGGGCGGCGAGGCGCGCTTCGACGACGTCACCTTCGACGACAACCTCCCCGAGCCCTGGGCGCTCTACGGCTACGGCGGCGGCGCGATCCATGCCCGATCGGCGCTGGTCGCCCTCGAGAACGTCCGCTTCACCGGGAACGCGGCCTGGTACGGCGGCGCGGTGTGGGTGGAGAGCGGTGAGCTCGACGTCTCGACGTCGCGCTTCGAGGACAACGCCGCCGCGTCCGGCGGTGCCATCCGCGTCGATGGCGGCACGCTCGTGGACTACGCGGGCGACTACGTCGGCAACCGTGCCGATGGCGAAGGCGGGGCGGTGGCGGCGGTCGGAGCGACGGTGTCCTTCAGCGGGGCAGGGTTCTCGACCAATGTCGCCGGGGGGAGCGGGGGGGGCGCGTGGGCGGACGCCACGTCGGTCCACTTCGAGAGCGTGTCCTTCGCCGACAACGCGGCCGCTGTCGATGGCGGCGGGCTCTACTCGCAGGGCAGCGACGTGGAGTTCGACGGCGCCCTCTTCGAGGACAATCGGGCGGACGGACGCGGGGGCGGCGTGGCCAGCATCGGGGACGCGGTGGCGTACCGCGGGGTCTCCCTCTGGTTCAACCGGGCGGAGGACGGCGGTGGTCTGGCGATCGACGCCGCCACTGCGTGGTCGGACGCGGACTCGGACTGGCAGTGGAACAGCGCCGAACACTCGGGCGGTGCGCTGTGGGCCCGCGACACCGCGGTCCTCCTCGAGGGTACGCGCGCCGACGGCAACACCGCGTTCACCGGTGACGGCGGGTCGGTGGCGCTGGACGGCGGAAGCCTCGGGGTGGTGGGTGGACACTTCGTGTCCGGGCTGGCCACGGGGAGTGGCGGCCACATCCATGCCTCCGGCGCGGCGGTAGACCTCGCCGACACCGTGCTCACCGACGGATTCGCGGTGGCCGGTGACGGTGGCGCCCTGTGGAGCGACGCGGGCGCGGCCGGTACCCGGGTACTCGTCTCGGGCAAGGCGGAGCGCGGCGGCGGGATCGCCCTGTTCGGGGGCCGGAGCGGGGACGTCTGGCAGAACCTCGCCGTGGTCGGCGCCGAGGGCGGCGCGATCTACACCGAGGACCACCCGGGCTTGACGGTCCGACACGCCGATCTGCTCGGCGGCGACAGCGGGATCGTCGCTGTCGGCGGCGTGATCGAGGTCGCGGACTCTGCCATCGGGTGGGTGGACGGCGCGGCGCTCTCGAGCACCGGGGCCGTGGTCTCGGGCGGGTACAACCTCTACTACGCCAACACCACCGATGTCAGCGGGGACCTGAGCGCGGTGCCCGGGGTGGGAAACCTCTCGGCGGATCCCCGGTTCGTGGCATGGTCAGGCGACGGGGAGGTGGACAACGACGTCCTCGTCCCGCTGACCACCAGCCCGCTGTTGGACGCCGGCGACCCGACCCGGACCGACCCCGACGGGAGCCGGGCCGACATCGGCTACACCGGCGGCGGCGCGGCGAGCTGGGTGGATCGGGACGGCGACGCCTCGCCCTCCGGCCTGGACTGCGACGACGGCGATTCCGGCCGGCATCCCGGAGCGCGGGAGGCCGGCTACGACGGTGTCGACGACGACTGCGACGGGCTGGACTTCGACGGCGACGGTGATGGCCACGACGCCGCGGACTGGGGTGGTGACGACTGCGACGACACCGATCCTGACCGCATCTCCGACTGTAGCGGCGGCACCGACACGGGGTCCGACCCCGTCGACAGCGGTGACGGGGGCGTGGTCGAGGTGTCCGGCGCCGGGGTCGCGTCCATGGACGCCTGCGGATGCGCCAGCGGCTCCGACCGGGGCGCCGTCGGGTGGCTCGGGGTGGGCGTCGGCCTGCTCGTGGCGCGCCGACGCCGCGGCGCTGGGGGTCGCTGAACCCTCCTTCTCTTCGGAGAAGGGGCTAGTCCTGACGCGCCGAGGGGCCGTCGGGCAGGTCGGCGAGCTTGGACGAGCCGGGCTCGTAGATCGTGGCCACGAACTGGCGGTGGACGACCTTCTCCTCGCGCGCCACCGGGTCCTCGGAGGGGTGCCGGTCGGTCCAGGCGATCAAGGCCGCCTCGTCGTAGGGGGTGAGCGGGATCCCGAACGCATCGGCGACCGCCTTGCCATCCACCGCCTGGTCCTGCCCGAAGTAGCCTTCGAGCGCCCGGAGGTGGTTCGACCAGCGCCCGACCAACGGCCGCGCGAGGCTGCTGAGCGTGCGCAACCCCGAGGGGGGCATCTTCCAGTAGTTCGGGGCCACGCCGGCCACCCGACAGGCGCGCTCGAAGGCCTCCTTCACCGTCATCGTCTCCGGACCGCCCACCTCGATGATGCGGTTGCGGACGCTGTCCAGGTCGAGCGCCCCCATGCAGAGCAGGGCGAGGTCGCGACCGTGGATCGGCGTCACCTTCGTTTCCGGGTTCCCCGGAAGGAAGACGGAGCCGTTGTACTCGCAGCGGCGGACCAGGTCGGCGAAGTTCGCCGCGAACAGGCCCGGGCGCAGGATGGTGTGCGAGAGGCCGGAGGCGACCAGGGCGTCCTCGGCCGTCCGCTTGGCGACGAACACCGGGACGTCCCCGGGGTTGCCGGCGCCGTGGCAGCTCACGTACACCACGTGCTCGATGTTCCGCGCCTTGGCCGCTTCCCAGAGGGAGAGGTGGCCGTCCACGGTCATCGTCTTGTGGTTGTTGTCGGTGCGCTCGACCCGGAGACCGGCCGCCGCGATGACGTACTTGACGTCGCGGAGGGCGCGGGAGAGCGACTTCGGATCGCGGAGATCCCCGAAGAAGTAGTTCGTACCTGTATCATTGAGCCAGAAGTACTCGCTGCCCTTGCGGACCAGGCAGCGCGTGTCGAGGCCCACGGAACGAAGCACACGCACGATCTGGCTGCCGAGCCGACCCGTGCCACCAACGATGAGGATCATTTTCTTTCTTTCCTTCCGCGGAGTCCTAACCCCACCCAAGCGCCAGCGGCGACCGAGACGATGCAGGCAAGGGGTGCGCGGCGCGGATAGTGCGGCGCCCGAGAGGAATCGGATGCCCGAAGACGAACCGAAGGGAAACCCGACCCGACCCGGCGGGATCGACCCCGTGCTGTTGGAGACGGTGGGCGGCCTCATGGGGAAGCTGTGGAAGCGCGGACTGGGCGAGGCCGAGCGCGCCGCTCGCCGTGGGCGGGACCGGCTGGCGCTGCGGCAGCTGCGGTCGGACCGGGACCGGATGTACCAGAAGCTCGGCAAGGAGGCCCGGCACCTGCTCGAGGGCGGCGAGATCGACCACCCGGGGATCCGCCGCGGCGTCGAGCGGGTGAGGGACGTGGAGGCCAAGATCCAGGAGGCAGAGGACGCGCTCCGGGCGGTGGGGCTCGATCCCGCGGAGCCGGAGCCGGCGGAATCTGGGGACTCCAGCGAAGGCTGACCCTTGCGCGATCCCTGGCGCTCGTTAGAAGGCCCCCCCTTCCGGGGCGATAGCTCAGTTGGGAGAGCACCAGAATGGCATTCTGGGGGTCGTGGGTTCGATTCCCATTCGCTCCACCATCGAACCCCGCCGGTGACCCCGGCGGGGTTTCGTTTCTTTTGCCGTCTCTCTTTTCGCCGGGCGCGCGCGGGCCGGCGCCGTCCCGGTGGCGGAGCCGTCGCCGCCGACGTATCGGGCGCGACCGTGGTGCCCGCCGTCATCGTCCCGACGCTCAACGAAGCCGACAACGTCGGGCCGTTGGTCCACGCGTTGCGGGCCGCCGTTCCGGGGGTGCACGTGCTGGTGGTCGATGACGCCTCCCCGGACGGTACCGCGGGCCGCGCCACCGAAGCGGGCGCCGAAGTGCTGGTGCGCCACGGCCCGCGCGGGCTGGGCGCCGCCTACGGCGAGGGCTTCGGGAAGCTGCTGCGGGACGGCTACGACCCCGTCGTCCAGATGGACGCCGATTTCTCCCACGACCCGGCGGACGTCCCGCGGCTGCTGGCGGCGCTGGCGGACGCGGACCTGGTGTTGGGGAGCCGGTACGTGCGGGGCGGCGGCACCCGCAACTGGGGGATCGGGCGGCGCTGCCTGTCCCGCGCCGGCGGACTCTACGCGCGCGCCATGCTGGGCCTCCCGGTGAACGACCTCACCGGCGGCTTCAAGGCGTGGCGGGCGGCCACCCTCCGCGGGGTCACCCGGTCGCCGCTCGGCGCCGAGGGCTACGCCTTCCAGGTGGAGGCGACGTGGCGCGCGGTCGCCGGGGGCGCGCGGGTGGTGGAGGTGCCCATCGTGTTCACCGAACGGCGCGCGGGGGCCTCCAAGATGTCCTCGGCGATCGTGCTGGAGGCGGCGTGGCGGGTGCCGATGCTCCGGTTCGGCTAGGGCCCGCGCTCGCGCTGCTCGCGGGGGTGGTCGCCATCCGCCTCGCGATCGCCGCGACGACCGGCATCGTGGACGACGAGGCCTACTACTGGGTGTGGTCCACCCGCCCGGCCCTCGGCTACTTCGATCACGCGCCGGCACTGGCGTGGTGGATCGCCCCGGGGGTGGCGCTCTTCGGCAAGACCGCGCTCGGGCTCCGCCTGGTCCCGGTGCTCCTGAGCACCCTCGCGCTCGCCGCGCTGCTGGGTCGGACGGCGCGGCCCGCGCTCCTCGTCGGGATCGGCGCGGCGCTGCCGCTGTACGCCCTCGGCGGGGTCCTCGCGACGCCGGACCTCCCGCTGCTCGCCGGGTGGTGTCTGGCGCTGGGGGGAGCGACGTCGGGGGGACGCGGCTGGTGGGTGGCCGGGCTCGGCCTGGGCCTGGCCGGCCTGGGCAAGCTCACCGGGTACGGCCTGCTGCCGTTGTTGATCCTGGGCGCGCCGCGGGAGTGGCGGGGGTGGGGCGCGGCCGCGCTCATCGCCCTCGGCTGCTGGATGCCCAACCTGGTCTGGATGACCCAGCACGACTGGGTGAGCTGGCGTTTTCAGCTCGACCACGGGCTGGGCCGTACCGCGCCGGGCGGGGCCGGTCTGCTGAGCTTCCTCGGCGCCCAGGTCGGGCTGGTCTCT
>JAYVAS010000883.1:0-4193 GCA_043750895.1 Pseudomonadota bacterium | reverse complement strand
CTCGCTGTTCGCGTAGAAGGCGTCCCACTCGGCGAGGTTGGTGCCCAGGTCCACCGCATCGCCGGAGAAGACATAGAAGTCGGGAGCGAACTGCTCGCCGACGGCGAGGATCTGCCCCCAGACCGCCTGGTTGTCGCGCGAGTCGCCCGCCACCAGGAAGCTGAACCGTTGGGCGGTGCCTGCCGCCGGCGCGGTGGTGAAGGTCTGATCGGCGGACCAGTGGCCCTCTCCCCCGACCCGGTAGTGGTAGGTCGAGCCCGGCTGGAGGCCACAGAGGTGCACCTCGTGCAGTCGCCCGAAGGACACGTCCTCGTTGGCGTAGAAGCTGCGCCCGGACGCGACGGACCCGTAGGTGGCGTCGACGCCGTACTCGATCCGGGTGGCGAGCGTCTCCGCGTCGGTCCGCCAGACGGCCGCGATCGAGGTGGACGGATCGTCACGCCACGAGAGGTGGACCTGGAAGGGATCGGGCGCGGTGGCGCCGAACCGTTCGGCATCCGCGTCGGCGAGCACGGGCTCGGAGCCGTCGTACGCCGACAGCGGGACGTAGACGTCCCCGCAGGGGTCGGCGCTGACCGGGGCGGTCGCCGAGTCCTGGAGCTTCTCGATGGTGTGGCAGGCGAGCAGGAGGGTGAGCATCAGAACCTCGCGACGACGAGCGCGACGAAGGTGTCGTTGGGCACCTCGTCCCCCTCTACTTCTCGAAAGTTGGTGTACGCGAGCTGGACCTTGAAGTCGTGAAAACGGTCGACGTCGTCGAGGGCGTACACGTTCACGCCACCGGTGACCTCGATGGTGGCTGGCGCGATCTGCCCGCCGACCGCGCCGTCCACCGTCTGGTTGGGGTCGTCGTACCCGCCGCGACCGACCATCTCGACGTGGCTGGCGGCCCAGCCGACCGGCACGAACAGGCCGACCTGGCCGTAGCCGGCCAGGAAGGTGTAGTCTTCGATGTCGGAGTTGGCGAAGCGGTGGTCCCCCAGGAAGGCCTCCCCCTGGACCGACAGGACGTTCCACGCGAACTGGACCTCCCCGGCGTAGTGGTTGTACTCCTCGGCCGTGGTGCCCTCGCCGATCACGTTCCAAACCCACCCCCCTCCGACGCCCAGGTACAGCCCTCCGTCGGTGCCCTCGAAGGGGCGGACGCGGGCGCCGAAGGGCGTGACCAGCACGCGCTGTGCGGTGAGGAACCCGCGGTTGACGTTCTGGATCCGGTTCGGCCCCTCGCCGTTGTAGAGGCCGCTGCTGATCTGGGCCCGGCTCTTCCCCTGGAGGAGGAGGGACCCGGTCGCGCCCACGCCGAGATCGGTGCTGCTGACCTCGGCGGCGGCCAACGAGGGCCGGGGGAGCAGGCGCCGCCCGTCGCTGGCCAGGTAGCCCACCCCCATCGGGACCTTGTGCTGGCCGGCGTCGAGCCGCAGCGCGGGCACGGGCTGCCAGGAGAGCACCGCGTCCTTCAGCTGCACGTCGGGCACGAGGCTGAGGCTGACGCGCGCGCCCAGGCGGGCCGGCTCGAAGCCGGCGTCCATCCCCAGCTCGCCGTAGAGCAGCAAGCCGTCCTGGTCGGTGATGACCTCCTCGGAGTCCGCGATCCAGCCGAACCCGGTCTTCACGTACGCCCACGGACGCAGGTCGACAGGGGGGGCGGCGAGGGCGGCGGCGGCGTACAGGAACATCCCGCTCCCTTAGCCTGCCGGGGTCGTTTGGGAATCCGGCCGGCGCGGTCGACGCCGAGGCGGCACCGAACCGATAAAGGCCCGCGTTGTCCGTCGGTCGCCAGTCCCTGGTCCTCGCTCCCTTCGCCATCGCGGCCCGGGGGGTCGCGTTCTTCATCCCGGCCTTGTTGGCCCGCTGGTTCGGCGTGGACGCCGTCACCGACGCCTTCTACTACGCCCTGGGGACGTCGAACTTCCTCCTCGTGCTGGGCGCGGTGGCGGTGGGGACCGTGCTGGTCCCGGCGCTCGCCGACCTGCGCGCGACCGAGCCCGGCCGTCAGAGCGCCTTCCTCGGCGCCGCGGCGGGTTGGTCGATGGTGGGCGCGATCGGGATCGGGGGTGGGGCCGCGCTCAGCTTCCCCGTGCTGCTCCCGCTGATCACCGGCTTCGACACGGCCACCCAGGCCAACGCCAGCCAGTTCGCCTGGGAGTTGGTTCCGTTCGTGGCGATCGTGGCGTTCAACGCCGTGGTGCGTGCCGCGGTCGAGGTGCACGGGCGCTACGTCCGATCGGCCGTCTCCCCCGTGGTACGGACCGCGGCCCTGCTCGGCGTGGCCGGTCTGATGCGGGAGGGCGGCGCGGCCACGCTGCCGGTCGCGATGGCGGCCGGCGCCACCGCGGAGGCCGGGTGGTTGGTGCTCAGCCTGTCCGGCACCGGCGTCCGACCCCTCCCCCGCCTGGCGATGCCGGCCGAGCTCCGCCTCGCTGGGATGGCGCTGCTCCCGGTGCTCACCGGAGAGAGCATGGTCGCCCTCAACGTGTGGGTGGATCGGCTCTTCGCCGGGGCCCTGGCGGTAGGGACGGTCAGCATGCTCGAGTACGCCGACCGCGCGCGGGTGATCCCCCAGACCCTCCTCGAAGGCTCGCTGCTGGTCGTGGCCTTCAACGCGTGGGCGCGCGCCCGCGCAGAGGGCGCCGGCGTCGAGCGGCACCGCGCCGTGGCCACCACCCTCTGGTGGGTGGCGATCCTGGCGCCGCCGGTCCTGGGCGGCATGTTCGTCGGCCGGGTCGCGCTCATCCGCCTGCTCTTCGAAGGGGACGCGTTCACGCCGGCGCACACCGTCCCCACCGCGACCGCTCTCGGCGCGTTCCTTCCTGGCGTCTACTGTTCCCTGCTCGGCGCCCTCGTGATGAAGGCACACATCATCGAGCGCCGTTACCGGCTGGTGATGCGGCTCGGCGCCCTGTCCTTCCTCCTCAACCTCGCGCTCGACGTCGCCCTCTTCCGCCCCTTCGGCCTGCCCGGGCTCGCGGCCGCGACCAGCCTCACCAACCTCGTCGCGGCCGGCGCGGCGTTGGTGGCCCTCCTCCCTGAGCTCCGGGGCCAGCTGCCCGGTCGCGCGCTCGCGGTCGTCCCGGTGGTGCTCGGGCTTTCGCTCCTCCTGGCCCTCCCCAGCGTGTCCAGCCCGCCGACCTCGGTCACCGACCCGACGCTCTGGCTCACCGCCATCCCCTTCGTGGCCCTCCTCGTGGGCGCGGCCTGGCGCGCGCGGCGCGCCCCGTGATCGCGGTGTTCGCGGCGCTCGCCGTGCTGACCTTCCCCTACATCGGACTCGAGTACACCGTCAGCCTCGGCGCGCACACGCTGAACGTCCCCTTCGCCGACCTCGCCGCCCTGGCCCTCCTGCCGCTGGCCGCGCTCTCCTGGCGCCCGGCGCTGGCCGTGCCGCTCCCGGGCTGGCCGGGCTGGCTCCTGCTCGTGCTGGCGGGAGTGGTCGGCGCCCTCACCGTCGCGCCCGACCGGGGTGACGCGCTCTACGCCCTGCTCCGGAAGCCGGTGTTCCTGTACCTCGCGTGGGGCGGCGGGTTCGCGTGGGTGGTCGCGCGGGCCCTGCCGCCCGCGTGGCTGCGCGTCGCCCTCGAGGTCTCCGCGACGATCGCGTCGCTGGTGCTGATCTGGAGCTCGGTGTCCCGCATCGAAGCCGGGAACTCCTTGTGGTGGTCGGCCATCGCCGGCGTCACCAACAACCACAAGACCCTGGCGGTGGCGTTGGTGCCCACCGTCCCGCTGCTGCTCGGCCTCGCGCCCTCGGGCGATCGCCGCAGCCTTCCGGTGGTGGGGTTGATCCTGGTGGGCCTGGTCCTCTCGGTGTCGCGCACCTCCTGGATCACCGCGGCCTTCGCGCTCAGCTTCTTCATCCACTTCCGCGGCCGGCCCTTGGCCGACCGTCGCGGGCTCGCCGTTGTGCTCGTGGCCGCCGGGATCCTCGCCTCGCTCTACGGCCCGCTGTTGATGGGGTCCGTCGCCCAGCTCGACGCCGCGCGCTCGCGGCACTCCCTGGACAAGCGCGCCTGGGCGATGTTCCAGGAGCACCCGCTGTTCGGGAACGGCGTGGGCACCAACGTCTCGTTCATCCAGAACACCTTCCCCGACTACCGGGTCAACGGCGTCGACGCCCACGGCGCGCTGCAGAAGATCGGCAGCGAGCTCGGCCTCGTCGGCATCGCCGGCTGGTTGTTGTTGAACGGCGCGGTGTT
>JAYVAS010000882.1:0-3422 GCA_043750895.1 Pseudomonadota bacterium | reverse complement strand
CCCCCTCGTCCTCCAGGCCGACGCCGATCCGGAGCCCGAGGTGGTCTGGGTCTCCGAAGGATTCTCGATCTGGAACCACGACGGAACACCGACTGGCGTCGTGCTGGACCTCTCGAGCCAAGGTACGGCCATGTCCTGGCCGCCCTGCGCCGCCGACATCGATGGCGACGGCGCCACCGAGCTCATCGTCCCCACGAAGCCCGTGGAGGGTTGGTTCCTTCAGGCGTACCGCCTGGACGGGACGATGGCCTGGTCCAAGGAGATCGAGTCCGAGTTCTGGGAGCCCCCCGACTGGTTCGGCGGCTGCGCGGCGTTCGATCTGGACGGGGAAGGTGCGGCTGAGGTGCTCTTCTCGAACCACGACCGCTTCATGGTAGTGGACGGCCGCACCGGCGCCACCCTGGTCGAGTACCCGGTGGGAACACCGAAGCGCGGCACGACACACCCGACTGTGGCCGACATCGACGGGGATGGGCACGCCGAGATCCTCCTGCCCGGCGAGGACCCCTACCCGTCGCTCACGGTGCTGCGGCACGACGGCGCCGGCTGGGCCGCGGCGGGTGCGGGGTGGGGCATCACCGACTACGCGGTGACCAACAGCACTGCCAACGGCTACGTCCCGCCTCGTCCGGCGCCGTGGTGGCTCCTGGACAACGTGTGGCGGGCGACGCCGTCGGGCGCGGACGTACTCCTCGCCGATCTCTCGGTGGACGTGGAAGGGGCGTGCGGCGACGATGGGTCGCTGCTGGTACGCGTGGCGAACACCGGTACCGGGCCTGCTCCGGCGGGGGCGGTGCTGGCCGTCGAGGAGGGCGGGGTGGAGATCGCCCGGGTGTTGCTCCCGGAGGTGCTGCCTGCCACCGCGCTTGACGATCTGGTGGTCGCGCTGCCCGAAGGCACCGGTGATACGCTCCGGGTGACGGTCGATGCCGAAGGCGCGGTCGCCGAGTGCGACGAGGCTGACAACACCTGGGAGGGAGCGTGGCGGTAGTACCCGACGTGGCCCCGAGCCCGGGCCTGCACTCCTCCTCAAGGACCCGGTGAATGGAGGGGCGAGTAGCGCGGATGCGGGGGCGAAGGGCGCGGAGTAGACTGGTGGTGGAGGTCTGGTGTACGTCGAGTCCCTCTGGATCGAGAACTTCCGCAACATCCACAAGCTGAAGCTCGAGGGGCTCGGCCCGTTGTGCGTGTTCTATGGGGAGAACGGAGCCGGGAAGTCCAACATCCTCGAAGCGATCGGGGCGATCTTTCGGGGGTTGGGGAGGTGGAAGCCCGGAGACGAGTCTTTCGACCTGGGGCTGGGGGATGCCGACGTTCGACGGGGGGCGTACCCGTACGTCGACGAGGTGGTCCTGGGGGCGACGTTGCGATCAAGTCGCCCGCAGGCCGCCGACGGACAGGACTTCCCGAAGGCGCTGGCGGTCGAGTTCCGGCGCTTCGTGGACGACGGACTTTTTCGTGCCGCCAAACTCGAAGTTGCCTGGAACGGAGGGGTTGTCGACCTCCTTGCGGCCTCGCCCGAAGATGACGACGGCAAGTGGCAGGTCGAATCCGGCGTCAGGCGCGTGCACCTCGCCGCCCGCCAGTTCCGCCTGGTTCCCGCCGTTCGCTCGGTCGCCATCGAGCGAGCTGAACCCCCCGGGGAGAGCACCGCCCCGGGCGACCGTATCGGCGGTCTGCTATCCCGGGGCCGGCTGAAACACGCCCTCGTCGAATCGATGACCAGCCCCGACATTGCGATCCGCTCGGGTCTGGATACGATGCGGAAGATGTTGGGCGGTCCGCCTCTCCATCGTCCGCCCTTCGACCCGGTCTACAACCCGAGCACGCAGGCGTACGAGCTCACGGAGGTCAGCCGCACGGCCGAGGGCGCGCTGCGCTCCGCGCCGCTGGACCTCGCCGGGCTTGGAGTCCAGCAGGTTTACGCCGTACTGGCGGGGGTGCTGGTGACGGGGGCGTCGATCGCGGCGGTGGAGGAGCCGGAGGCGCACCTCCACCCGCGGACGACCGGGCGGCAGCTCCGCGCCCTCCTGCAGCGGTGTGTGGACGAGCATCACGTCCAACAGCTCTTCGTCGCCACTCACTCCAACCTCTTCGACCTCGACTCCAACGGCTTCTGGCTGGTGCGGAATGATAAGGCCGGGGGCACGGTGGTGGAGCGATCGGGCGACTTCGCCCGGCTCGACCGGGAGGTGTTCTGGGAACCCGGCCCGGCACGCGCCGCCCTCCTCCTCTCCCTGCGTGATCTGCCCACCACCACCATCGTGTTCCGTCGGGGCGACGGCACACCCGTCACTGCCGCCGAGATGCTGGTCGACCTTCAGGCCGATGGCGACGACGCGCTGGCCTTCGTCGCCGACGTACAGTCGCTCGCGGTCGGGACGGTCCGCCGGCTCGCAAACCGCCTCCGATCGTAGGGCTACGATCAGTGTCCCGCCGCGTACTCATCTTCACCCCCTCGGGTGACCCATCCCTGGTCAACTCCCGCGTCGTCGCCGACTGGACGGTCAAACGTCTACGCGAAGCAGGACACGAGCTGGCGGTGCGGGCCGATTGGGACGCCGAGCGTGCAGCTTTTGTCGACGGTTCGGGGGTAGGCGGTTTCGCGTTGTTCGCGCATGGCGACGAGTGGACGGTCTTCGGCCAGTCGGGAACGCCAGCGCTCGATGGATCCAACGTCGCGGCATGCGCGGGCGCCTGGGTCTGGGCTTACGCGTGTCGCACGGGCGTGGAACTCGGCCCGCGGGCGATCGCGGCCGGAGCGACCCGATGGGTCGGTTTCTTCGCCGCGGTTCACGTCGATTGGATCGTCGACGAGATTCCAGTGGAGGTGGCGGCCGATTTCGAAGCCCTCGCCACGGAGGTTCCGGCGCAGTTGGCCGCCGCGGCGCTCGACGAAGCAGCCCTTCGGTTGCGGATCCGGCAGCTCGGCGAGGCGATCCTCGAGGTGCTGGACGACACCGGGAAGTTCCCCGACGCCGTGGGGATTCAGCTCTCTGTGCAGCAGTTGGTGGACCACCTCCAGATCCTCCCGCTCCCGCCTCGGTGACGCGCGCCACCTGCTATGTCGGTCTGACGCGGAACCACCCTCCCGATTCTCCGGCGGGAGGCAGGTCCACGGAGGAACACGTGCCAGCGCGCCGACGGAGGAGGTGTCGCCGACGGCGCCTATGTCGGCGCCGTGGCGATGGTGACCGACATCACGGCACGCCGGGACGCCGAGCAGGCGCTCGCGCGGACCAACCGCCGCCTCCAGGCCACGATCGCCGCCCTCCCCGACCTGATGTTCGAGCTGGACGCGGACGCCCGTATCGGGAGCCGTCGAGTGGTGGTAGCTGTTGATGGCGGCGGCTTCGATCGCGTCGCCGTCGCCGTCGAGGAGGAGCACGTCGCCGCGGTCGGGGTCGGTCCCCAATTCGGCG
>JAYVAS010000881.1:0-3410 GCA_043750895.1 Pseudomonadota bacterium | reverse complement strand
TGTAGGCGCTCACATCCCTCCGTCCCCGCCCCGGCCTGACTCTCCGCGGTAGGCCGTTCTCCCGCACGTCCGCCCGCGGATCAGCCCGGCATCGTCGTGGCCGCGGTAGTGGGTGGATGCCCGCCGGAATCCCCAGGTCTTTCTTGGCGGATTGGTCAAAGGATTCCGACGGGCCCCGTGCACCTTCGCTATCCCTCTCTGGCTTCCGCGGCGACCGCTACCCCACGCGCTGGGCAGATCTTCCCTCCGTGCCGTGCCCGACCTGCTCGACGGCGATGGTCTCGAACGGGCAGAGATCCCGGTGGTTCTATGGGAATCGTGCGGTGGTCCACGTGCTGCTGTGCCGGCCGTGCCGGCACTACCACCGCCTCCTGCCCGACGACATGTGCGCGTACCGGGACACGACGCTCGACCAGCTCGAGGCTGCGGTCATAGCGGGCCCCGGCCCGCGGGCCGGGGCCCGCCGGTCGTCGCAGGCCGGGGAGGCCGGTGTGCGCCGTGTCCGCCGGTGGCATCGCGGCCTGGCTGCCTTCACGCACGTCCTGCTCGCCCTGCTCCCGGCCCTGCCGCTCCCGTGGCTCCAGCGCGTCCAGGCTGTCGTCGGTCCCGACCCGGGGTCGCTCGTCCGCTTCCGCGTCTGGCTCTGGGACCACCACCAGATCTTCTTCGGTGGGCCGAGCGGGCTGTACCGCCGCGGCCGACCCCGCTCCGACCCCCGCGGTCCATCCGACGACCTTGGTAACTGCCGGCCAACGCCGGGTTCGCCTACACCTGCGCCGCCGACCGGGACTTCCCCCGGCGGCGCACATGGAGTCGAACATGAACGAAGAACATCGCGAGCGCATCGCGCTCTTCCGCTACGGCGCGATCGCCGAGCTGGTCAACGGGCCGTTGGCCCCGGGCGAGAAGGAGAAGCTCCTCACACGGCTCTCCGAGAAGCAGTGGACCGTCCCCGGCACCGACCGGACCCAGATCGGGCGGTCGACCCTGCGCGACTGGACGGCGATCTACCGGGCGATGGGACTCGAGGGGCTCAAGCCCCAGCCCCGCAGCGACGCCGGGACCAGCCGGGTCATCCCCTCGACGGTCCAGGAGCTCCTCCTGGCGATGCGCAAGGAGAGGCCCAAGGCGAGCCTGGAGAGCCTCGTGCGGGCGATGCGCCTGTCGGGGAGGGTCCCGGCCGACCTGCGCCTCGCGCCGAGTACGGTGCACCGCGTCCTCGCCGCCCACGGAGTGCCCGCCATTCCCGCCGGCACCCCCGACCCCGATGCCCGGGCCTTCACCTTCCCCCATGCCAACGACCTCTGGACCTCCGATGTCATGCACGGCCCCCACCTCCTGGTCCCCGGTCGCCGGGATGGCGGCAAGACCTACCTCCTCGCGTTCGTCGACGACGCCACCCGGATGGTGCCGTTCGCGGCCTTCTACGCCTCGGAGAACGCGGCGTGCTTCCAGGATGCGCTCAAGCAGGCGCTGCTTCGCAGGGGCGTGCCGCGGCGCCTGTACTGCGACAACGGCTCCACCTACCGCACCCACCACCTCGAGGTGATCTGCGCGACGCTCGCGATCGTGCTCGTACACTCGCGCCCCCACCACCCTCGGGGTCGGGGAAAGATCGAGCGATTTTTTCGCACGGTGCGTTCGGCCTTTCTGCCCCATGTCACCCCCGAGATGCTGACCAACCTCGGCGCGCTCAACCGCGTGTTTTGGGCGTGGCTGGAGGCCGAGTACCACCACACCGTTCACGGGGGGTTGGACGGCAAGACGCCACTCGATCGGTTCCTGGAAGACCACGCGCTGACCCGCGCGGCCCCCGACGATCTCGACGCGCTCGTCCGCATGCGGGTCCAACGAAAGGTCGGTCGCGATCGGACGGTGCGCCTCGGCGGTCGCCTCTACGAAGCCCCCGACGGGTTCGCCGGCGAGACCGTCGAGGTCCGCTACGACCCCTACGATCCCGCCCGGCCCGTCCACCTCGTGCGCAAGGGTGACACGACGGAAACCGCTCTCCGGCGTCTCGATCTGCATGTCAACGCCACGATCCAACGCGGACGTGTGACGGAGACCCCGACGGAAACGCCCCCGCCCACCGGCATCTCCTACCTGGAGTTGGTCGCGCGCGGCTTCTACACGGGGAAGAAGTAGATGTATCGCCCCTTCTACGGCTTCTCGCGTGCCCCGTTCGAACGCGACCTCCCCGCCGACCAGCTCTTTCGCGCCCCCGCCCTCGACGAGTTGCACGCACGCCTCTGCTACCTCGCCGAGACGCGCAGCATCGGGCTCGTCTACAGCGAACCCGGGTGCGGCAAGACCACGGCCCTGCGACGGTTCAAGGACGCGCTCCATCCCGATCAGGTCCGCGCGGTCTACCTCCACGACACCTCCGTCAACGTGGCCGACCTCTACCGACAGCTCGCCATGGAACTCGGCATCGAGCCCCACTGGTCGCGCGCGATGTCGTTCCGGGCCATCCAGCAGGAGATCGTCCGCCTCGCCACCGAACGGCGCCTCACCGTGCTCCTCATCATCGATGAGGCCCATCGCCTCCGCCCGGACGTGCTCGCCGAGCTGCCGCTCCTGACCAACTTCGAGTGGGACAGCGGGGCCCGCCTCGCGCTGCTCCTTTGCGGGCAGGTGGGCCTGCGCCAACGGCTCCGCATGGCCGACCTGGAGGCGTTGACGCAGCGGATCACCGTCCGCTACGCCCTACGCGGTTTGGATCGCGATGCCACCCGGCTGTACCTCGAACACCGACTCCGGGTCGCCGGCGTGGACCGTCCCGTGTTCTCCGATCCAGCCATCGAAGCGATCTTCAATGCCTCCCAGGGTGTGTTCCGAAGGATCGACGGACTGGCCCACCAGGCCCTCACCGCCGGCGCAGCGGCCCGCGCCCGCATCGTCGACGCGGACCATGTGGTCAGCGCCGCCGAGGAACTCCGCGCATGACCATCGCCGTCCTGATCCCGTGTCCCCTCGGCTACTGCCTCTGGGTGCAGTGGCCTCGTCAGCGGCTCCGGGCCTGCTCCACCATCGTCCACCCCCTCGATCTCGGCGACACCATCCGCTCCCTCGGAGACCCCGTCACCGTCGTCCTCGTCGGCCGACGCCACGCCGACGCCGTCTCCGAAGCCGTCCTCGATGCGGCCGAGTTGGTCATCGTCCCCGACGCGTGGCTGCGACGCGTGCCCAGGACCGCGCTCTCCACGCGCGCCGAAGTCGCCGCACGAGTCGCCGCCGCGCACCGCACCGCCCAGGTCGAGCACCGCCTGCGCAAAGAGCTGCAACTCGCCCTGCCGTTCTGACGCCGCTCTGCGCCGTCGGCGGTCCAATGCGGCCGCCGACGGCATCCCGCCCTCGGGCGCCACGGCCAACCGCGGGAAAGTGGCGGCGGAGGAGGGTGGGAGTCAACA
>JAYVAS010000880.1:0-8211 GCA_043750895.1 Pseudomonadota bacterium | reverse complement strand
GGCGGCATGGGCATGAAGGTCGAGCGGGCGAGCCGCGAAGAGGTCGACGAGGCGCGCTGGGAAGGCGCCGCGGGGAACACCGCGCCGCCGGGGTAGCCGCCGCCGCGGCACGCCGGTTGCGCCGCCGCTCAGCCGCGGGGCTTGGGCAACATCGGGAGGATGGAGTCGACGAAGGCGCGCAGGTTTCGCGTCTGGATGAAGATCTCGCCCGGGCCGGTGTACCGGCAGACGATGCCTTCTCCGGACGTGACGCTGGCCATGAGGCCCTTCGCCGCCTTCGAGAGCTCGAACTTGACCGAGGACGCGAACGCGACGATGTGGCCGGAGTCGACCACGTAGGTCTCGCCTTCGGCCAGGACGACCTTGTGGATGGCGCCGTAGCTGGAGAGGAGGAGCGTGCCCGTGCCGGAGATGCGGACCATGAACGCGCCCTCACCGCCCATCAGCGAGGTCATCCCCGCGAACTTGGTCTCGATGCCGAGGGACGTGCTCCCCGCGAGGTAGCTCCCCGCCTGGACCATGAAGGTCTGGTCGTTCATCTCGACCCCAAGGATGTCGCCGGGGAGGGCGGGGGCGAGGAGGATCTCGCCGGGGCCGCCCTGGGCCGTGTAGGTGCTCTGGAACATCGACTCGCCGGCCAACATCGAGCGCCCGAGGGCCTTGAAGAACCCCCCCTCCATCTTGGATTCGAGGTTCAGGTTCGCGCTCATGCCCACCATCGCGCCGGATTCGGTGCGGATCGCCTCGTTGGCAGCCAGCTCGACGTGGGCCACGGCGAAGGAGGGACGGTAGAGGATACGGTGCTGCACGGGGTCTCCGGGGGGATGGGGTCGGGGACTAGAAGAACTGCCAGTCAGCGACGGGCTCGTTGTTGGTGCGACGCTTCGCGATCGCGTAGGCGTCGAGGGCGAGCACGATGTTGAACAGCCCGCCGCCGCACCCGGTGCAGAGCGCGAGCACCAGGAACACGGCGCCTTTGGTGGTTTGGCCGGCCATGATCTGACCCACACCAGGCAGGAAGAGGCTCAAGAGTGCGGCGACGATGGGGCTGGGGCCCGTGTACGGCGTGAGTTGCACGGCGGTGCTCCGAGGGGAGGGGGTGGGGGGGGGTGGGACGGGGGGAGGTGCGGCGACGGGCGGGTCGCCGACGGGAGGCGCCGGCGTGGGCGGGCTGGCTGGCTCCGACCCGACCGGCGGCGTCGCCTGACTCTCTTCGGACTCGGGATCGTCGATCTCCATCGCGAACGGCGACCCGGGGAGGTCGTCGGGGATGTGGGTGCGTCCCCCGCCTCCGTAGAAGGCGCCGAGGTCTTCGTCGGGAGACACCTGGATGTGTTTCGGCAAGGCGATACTGCTGGTTGTTGCCGGAGGCTATCGCGAATCCGCGGGTGTGCCCGCTTCGTCGGGCTTCTCCCACAGAACGGCGTGCTCGAGATGGCGCACGCCGATCCCCGGGTCGTAGCGTTCGACGGTGGCCACGGCGAGGCGGCGGAGATCCGCGGCCCGCGCGGCGTCCTCGATGGCGGCGAGGCTGTTGACCGGTTTGTGTCCGATCCGGCCATCCCCGATCATCACCACGAGGCGTCCTCCCGGAAGGAGCGCGCGGGTGGTGGCCTTCACCCAGCGGTGGGTGTCCTCGCGCCACTGGCGGGTCCCGGCGGCCGGGTCGAACCGGAACGACCGACGCGTGCCGATCTCCTCTCCCTCGGCCTTGGTGTCGTCGATGTCCAACCAGAAGTGCCGGAGGGCCTGCAGGGCGACGTAGTCGTAGACGCCCGGGTAGGGCGGGGAGGTGAGGATCAGCCCGAAGCGGTCCCGGAGGCGCACCTCGCGGGCGTCGTCGCGGTGGACCCGCACCCGCCCCGACTCGGGCGCGAGGGTGGCGAGCGATTCGAGCATCCGACCGTACTCGCGGGCGCGGGCGTGGAAGAGGGTGGCGGTCGTCCCGGCGGGGCGGGGCTTGTCGATGGTCTCGTTGCGGGTGTCCCCGGCGCGCTTGCTCGCCTTCACGAGGATCGACGAAAAGACGGCGCGCAGGGCCTCGTCGCGGCCGATGGCCTCGCGGATGGCGCTCAACTCCACCAGGGTCTCGGCGTCGTAGGCGTGGGCGATCGCGGGCGGCACGGCTGGCGGCGGCTCCCGATGAAACACGCGCGTGCGGGCCACGGCCGCCACCTGACGGGCCTGGCTGCGCAGCGCGGTGCGCGCTTCCTCGGTGGTGCGGGTGGTGCGGGCGCGTGCCACCAGGGCCGCGACGGCGGAGACGTCGAGCCCGAGCGCCTCCCGGCCGGCGAGCATCGCTTCGACCAGCACGGTCCCGCCGCCGCAGAAGGGGTCGAGGACGGGCCCGGGGGCGAGCGCCAGGAGCCCGCGGGCGGCGTCCGCGTGCAGCCCGGCCGGGTAGGTGTGGAAGCCGTGTGTGGCGCGGTCGACCGGCCCGGTGGCCCGCAGCGCATCGAGCAGCACCGCGCTCAGCGCCGGGTCGCCCATGACGCGGCCCACGCCGGCCACCTGGTGTTTTGCGGTGCGGCGGCCGGCCTCGGCGGGCTCGGGCCGCATCCCCAGGTCGATCCCCGCCGGCGTCAGGAGCGCGTTCCTGGCCTCGAGTCTGGCTTTCTTACTACCCACTGTAGGCCTCGTCCTGGTCGATGGTGGCGAGCACCCAGTCGAAGTCCCCGCCGGTGACCTTCGCTTCGCAGTACCCGCACACGCCGGTCTCGCTCACGCGGTCCAACGGGGCGCCGCAGCTCGGGCAATGGTCGAGGTCGGTGGCGTTGGACGTGGACCCGGTCGATCGGATGAAGGTCCAGTACTCGGAGAACTGGCGCGCGCCGTCGCGGCTGCCGCCCACGACCTTGCCGGACTTGTCTTCGGTCCAGTCGAGGACCGAGGCGTAGATGCGGACGGTGAAGGCCTCCAGCCAGGCGTCCAGCGTGAGCTTCACCGGCACCACCTCCGTCACCCGGACGTCGTCGACATGGTTGCGGAGGCCCTCGCGGGCGTAGCGTTCCAGCCAGTAGCGGTGCTGCTGGTAGAGGAAATCCGTCTCCAAGGGCCGCAGCGCTTGGGCGTCCCGGGCGCTCCATGCGGCCTGGACCCGCCGGAAGCTCTCCTCCGCCCGACTGCGGAAGTCTGGCCATTGAAAGTCTGCGTGCCTGGCGGTGAATCTCCGCATTTGCACGCCGAGGTCGGCGGCGGTGCGGGTGGGGAGGCGGGTGCCGGCTTCGACCCCACTGCCCGGCCCGAGGGCGATGCGGGGGAGGGGACTGCGGTCGGTGAGCGACGCGGCCGTGACCTGCCACTGCAATCGGCCGTCGTTGATCACGGTGTCGCAGCGGGTGCAGGAGCCGTCGGCGCGGGTCTCCGAGGGGTTCCCGCAGTTGGGGCAGGCCAGCGCCCGCATCCGGTCGGGTCCGGGCGAGGACGTGGCGGCGGTGCGGCGGAAGCTCCACCGCTCGTGCACCAGCCACTGCTGGGTGCCATCCGCCGCGACCTCGGTGTAGTTCGCCTGGAACTGCACGGTGAGCAGCGCCGCGTCCCCCTCGAGGCTCGCGCCGCTCAAGCCGGCGCTGCCGATGATGACCTCCCGGACCTCCCGGACCGGACCGCGCTTCTCCAGCGACGTGATGACGCCCGGGGTCACGAAGGGACGCAGGGCGTCCCAGTTCCGGCGGCCGCGCTCTTCGTGCGCCCGGACGTAGACCAGGCGGGCCAGGTCGAGGAAGAGGGGCAGGCTGAAGTTGGCGTCGAAGGGGAGCAGGAAGCTGGTGTCGACCCCGCGGCGCGCCGGCCGGAGCTCGGCCGGGTGGCTCCGGTAGACCTCGCGCCCGCCGCCCGCGTTCCGTTTCTGGGCGATGACCACCACCACCACCACGATGACCACGGGCACGCCGATCACCGGGTGGTTGAACACCAGCCAGAGCAGGAGGCCCAGACCATCGCCGCCGCCGCCGCCGCCGTAGCTCCCGCCTCCGCCTCCGCTGCTGCGGCTGCCGCCGCCGAACCCTTCGCCGCCGCCGGCCCGCGCGAGGGCCTCGCCCACCAGGAGCAGCAGGGCGATCATCGAAACCTCGGGGCGTCGGCGATCTCGTCCGGGTTGTCCCCGTCGGTGGGCGGCAACCACGTGGCGAGGCGGTCGCCCAGCGCCCGCAGGCTGGTGTCGAAGGCGTCCTCACTGGTGGCGTCGAGGCGGACCTCGTTCCACCGCGCCCGGGGGACGCGGCCGAGCAGGGCCTCGTCGGGGAGGAGGATCACCTGTTCCTCGAGCACGCTGACGTAGACCAGCACGCCGGTGTGGGCGCGGGTGCCGTGCACGGCCTCTTCCATGAACGCCGACCGGGCCGCCATCTGCACGCAGGCGTCCCGGCGGCTGCGCCGGGTGAGCCACTGACGGGCGTGGCGGGAGCGACCCGCGAGCCAGCCGGTGATCCCGCCGACCATCAGGACGTCGACCGGGAACCAGAGCCCGTCGAAGCTCACCGGAGACCACGCGAGGAAGGCCAGCGCGACCCAGCCCCCGGCGGCCCCGGCCGCCCAAGCGGCCTCCTGGTAGGGATCGGAACGTGCGGCCACGACGACGACCAGCTCAGCGCTGGTGCGCGCCTCGATGTCCTTCACGGCTGCGGTGATGCGCTCCGCGAGCGCGGAGTCCTGCTTGAGCACGGTCTTCCAGCGTTTGGGTTAACGCGCGCGCCATGCAGATCCACGCCGTTTCGGTCATCCGACACCCCTTGGACCGCGTCTACCGGGCCTATCGCGACGAACTGGTCGAGATGTCGGCGTTCATGCCGAACATCAAGGAGATCAAGGTCCTGTCCAGGACGGACGTCCCGGGGGGCGTGAAGCTCCACAACGAGTGGGCGGGGAAAGGCGAGATCCCACGGATGGTCCGCGGTGTCCTCACGCCCGACATGGTGAAGTGGGACGACTTCGGGGAGTGGGACGACGCCAACCACCTCTGTCACTGGCAGATCAAGACCCGCGCGTTCACCGAGAACTGCACCTGCAAGGGCGTCAACCGGCTGGTGGCCGAAGGCCCCTCGGCCACGCGGGTCACGCTCTCGGGCACGCTGGACATCCACCTCAAGGGGATCCCCGGGGTCCCCGGCTTCCTCGCCAGCCGGGTCGCCCCCCAGGTCGAGAGGTTCATCATCGCCCTGATCACGCCCAACCTGGAGCAGGTCAACCAGGCGCTCGAGAACTACCTGAACTCGCGGTGAGTCGGGCCGCGGGCCAATGACAGGGTGAACCCGTCGGGGCTGCTCGCGATGGTGCCGTCGTCCAGGAGGCCCTCGATCAGATCGAGGAGCTTGTGCTCGGTGAGGCCGACGCGTTGGGCCAGGGCGGGCACGGTCATCAACCCCCCCCGCAACACCGCGAGGACGTCCTCCACTGCGGGGTCGAGCGGGACTGCGGGCCGAGACTCGCCTCCCAGCGCGTCCACCAGGCTCCGGAGCGCCTCGGGGCGCCCCACCGAGCGTCGACGGAGGTCCTCGGCGGAGCGCCGGTCGTGTCCCGCGTGCTCGAGCAGGAGCGTGGTGTCGTCCACGGTCAGCGGCGAGGGGCGGAGGTGCCACGCGCCGATGCGGGCCAGCGCGGGCATGGTCGCGGCGGCGTGGAGGAGGATCAGCGTGGGTGGCCCCTGCGTGAGCATGGCGGCGGCCAGCTTTTCGCTGCCCTCGGCGGTCCCGTCGAGGGCCACGGCCGTCTTGACCTCGCGCTCACGCAGCGTGCGCTGGGACGGGTGCTTCGGAACGTTCAGGCCGAGGCGCCGGGCGGTGATCAGCGCCTCGGCGATCAAGGTCCGGCGCCCGCTCCCGGCGGCTCCGTGGACGACGATCGCCCGCGACTGTCCGGAGTAGACGTCGACCACGGCACGCCGCAGGCTCTCCCGTTCGCGGCGCATCCCGACGACCACCTCGGGGAGGGGAGCCTCTCCGGCCACATTGCGGATGCGCGCCGCCAACGTGGACATCGCGGGGCGGCGGTTGGGCTCGGGCGCGAGCATGGCCAGGATGAGCTCGTCGATCGCCGCGGGGATGCGCGGGCGCGAGGACGAGGGGGGCTCGGGGAGCCGTACGCGGCCGTAGCCGTCGACCTCGGGGAACGGAGGCCGACGGGCGAGCATCGCGTAGAACACCGCCCCCAGCGCGTAGACGTCAGCCACGGCGTCCGGGCTCGCACCGGCCTCGACCTCGGGAGCCCGCCAACCGGCGGTTCCGGCACCCGGGTTGCCCACGTCGATGATGGTGGGGTTGTCGTCCGCGCCGATGAGGATGTTGGCGGGTTTGAGATCCCCGTGCACCAGACCCAGAGCCTGGATCGCGGTGACGGCGTCGGCGAGCGTCGCCGCCGCCTCCAGCGCCCGCTCGATGGGCTGGCCGCGGGCCCAGAGGTCCACGGTGCCGTTCGGGAGGTACGGAACGGCGAACCAGGTCCCCTCGGGGTCGGCGTCCAGGCACGGCGCGACCGCGGGGTGGTTGACGGCGCGGTGGGCGTCCCGCTGGGCCGCCAGCGAGTACCCCTCCTGGGCGATCTTCACCGCCACCTGGCCGTCGGCCCCTTCCGCCAGCCAGACCCGAGAGCGGCGAGACTGTCCCAGGAGCTGAAGGCCGCGGTACCGGTGTGTCATATGAGCCCGTCCCATTGTAGTCCGTGGCGCCCACCTGAGCCGACCCACCGTCTTGCCTTCCCCTGTCAACCCCGTGTGCCGGAGGGCACGCCCGCCAAGGAAGGTTAGCACGGGGGGTGAACAAGGGCCGGTGGTTCAACGTCCAATGGCGCCTGGAGGTCTGATGATCTGGATTGTGCTCTTCTCCCTGCTGTCTCCCGCCCACGCCGGGGGCTCCGGTGGCTCCACCCGCGATGGCGGTTCGTCTTCGGGCTCGGGCAGCAGCGCCGGCTCCTCGTCCTCCAAGGACGACTCCGACGGCGCGAAGAAGGGGAAGAAGAAGAAGATCTTCGGGTGGAACTACCAGCCCTACGTCATGCCGGGCGGCGGGGTCACCATCAACTCCTCGGTGACGTCGATCAACGCCGGCGTCGACGTCGGCGTCGAGTACTGGCGCAAGAAGTGGGTCGGGAACCTCTACGCGGGCGGCAGCTACACCACCGGTGAGGGGCTCAACGGCTACGACGTGCACGTCGGCGACGTCATGGGGCAACGCCAGAAGTACTGGGGCGTGACGGGGGGCCTCGAGGTCGCCTACAACGGCTACACCTACCAGAACGGCAGCTCGGCGATGAAGCCGGCGGTGGGTCTGAACATCCCCGTCGAGCTCGTCGTGGGTCCGAAGAACTACTACGGCTTCGCGGGCGTCACCCCTGGCTTCTTCAGCGATCGTAGCCGGAACGCCGAAGTCGCGGGCATCTTCCACGAGCTGGAGTGGCACGCCGGGGCGGGCGCCAACCTGAAGTGGGTCACCGGCGAGGTCGCCATTGCGCAGTCCATCACGTCGGCGGGCGTGATCTGGACGCCCACGCTGACCCTCAACGTGAGCGGGATCAACTTCGAGTAGCAGGCCCGGCGCCGCCCGCGTCCCGAGCGGGCCGCGCCACGGCATGGAGGATCAGAGCGCCATCATGCGCGCGAGCGGCTTGAGGGCGGCCAGGCGGAGCTCCTCGTCCATCTCGATGCGGGGCTCCAGGTCTCGGAGCGCGAGGTAGATCTTCGCCAGCGTGTTCCGTTTCATGTGCGGGCACTCGTTGCAGGCGCAGGTCTCGTCCATCCCGGGAAGGGGCAGGAGCAGCTTGCCCGGGGCGTCCTTCTTCATCTGGTGGAGGATGCCGGGCTCGGTCGCCACGATGAACGCGGGGGCGTCGGTGCGGGCCACGTAGTCGAGCAACGCCGACGTGGACCCGATGAAGTCGGCGCGGGCCAACAGCGAGGGCTCGCACTCGGGGTGCGCGACCACCAGGGCGCCGGGATGCCGTACCTGCAGCTCCACCAGCTTCTGCTCGGAGAAGGTCTCGTGGACCATGCAGGTGCCCGGCCAGAGGAGCATGTCCCTGCCGGTGCGCTTGTTCACCCAGGCCCCGAGGTTCCGATCGGGCGCGAAGAGGATTTTCTGGTCAGCGGGGAAGCTGTTGACCACCCGCTCGGCGTTCGACGAGGTGCAGATGACGTCGGAGATGGCCTTCACCGCCGCCGAGCAGTTGATGTAGGAGACCACCGCGTGGTCGGGGTGGCGGTCCTTCATGCGCTGCAACAGG
>JAYVAS010000879.1:0-3993 GCA_043750895.1 Pseudomonadota bacterium | reverse complement strand
CGCCGGATCGTCGAGGTTCTCGATGGCGCCGGCGATGAGCTCGGCCTGCTCGGCAACGATGGTGGACCGGTCCGCGGCGTCGACCCAGACCAGGTAGTGCACGTTGGGCGGGGACGCCTCGAGCCAGCTCTTGATCTTCGACTTCTTCGAGAGGTCCGGGTAGGCCGCGTCGGGGAGCCAGGCGATGCCGACCACGCTCTCGCAGCCCGACCAGTGGTCGCTCAGCGTCCAGGCGCTACCGTCGGCGAGGGTGACGGTGAAGTCCGGGGCCACGCTGTCGAACGCGCCGATGGTGCCGCTGCCGTCCCACGGACGGACGGTGAGGCCCTCACAGGCGGTGCTGGTCGGCGCGGTGTCGGTGGTGGACGCGCTGTCGTCGAGGGTGGGGGAGTCGACGGTCGACGGGTCGGTGTCGGTGGCGGGCTTCGGTTCGGCGCAGGCGAGGAGCAGGACGAGCATGCTGCAGGGTAGCGCAGTACGAAGCCAGCTACTCACACCGCTCCAGCGCTTCGTTACACTCCAGGCCCTTCGGGCACTCCTCGTCGCTGCGGCAGGGGGTGTAGCCGCTGATGGACACGTGGGGGAGTTGGGAGGAGGAGGCGATGAAGTCGAGGCAGCCGTCCCCGAGGTCGGCGCGGTCGGCGGTGCGACGGACCAGGCTCCCGGCCGGAAACCCGGTGACGCCGAGGCCCATCAGCTCGTCGATGATGTCGGCGGGGACCTCGGCGGCGCCATCGTCGACGAAGCGGCAGACCGCCGACGAGGGGGTGGTGCCGTGCTGGTCGATGCGCAGCTCGAGCACCACCTCGGTGGGCACCGGCGCGCCGAGGTCGTCCCACGCCATCGCGAAGGGCCGCTCCCGGGTGACCACCCACGCGAGGCTGCTGGCGGCGAGGGTCTCGGGGGCCACCCCGTCGAGCTGGATCGGGTCCCAGACTCCGTTCCCGGTGGTGAGGGAGAGCGCGGCGCCGGGGGTCCACGGCGGGTTCGGCAAGGAGGTGTCGAAGTAGGTGTAGCCGGGGGACACGGGGGACATCTCGACCGCCTGCACCAACCCGTCCACGCGCACCAGACCGAGATCCTGGGTCACCGGGTAGGGCACGCAGGTGCCGTCGAGGCCGCAGGTGTCGCCCGGGTCGCAGGCCGGGTCGCAGTAGGGGTTCTCGCGGCGCCAGATGATGCAGTCGCCCGAGGCGTAGAGCTGGGTCAACACCGAGGTGGGGACGACGCCATCGTTCGCTGAGCCGGTCACGAAGGCGTAGTCGGCGTTGCTGTCCACGGTGAAGCGACCCAGCCGTTCGGCGTCCAGGCAGGTACCGTCCAACCCGGTCACCCCCGTCACCGTCGGCGTCGTGGCGGCGCTGTCCTCGACCGAGGGGTCGGCCGGGCAGCCGAGGAGGAGGAGGGCGAGCATCAGCGGCCGCTCCGAGACCGGACCGGCACACCCTTCCAGGTGCGGACCAGCTCGCCCGTAGGCACCCCGATGATGACCTCCCGTACGGTGGCGCCGTTGTAGGGCTGGGGCATGTACAGGGTGTCACCGCGCCATCCGTTGATGCCGCTCCCCCACTCCAGACCGTGCCCGTAGAGGGTCGAGCGGGCGTCGACCATCGCGGTGACCGTGCCGTCCAGACCGACCCGGTAGAGCCCCGAGCTCGAGTAGTCCGGCACCCAGAGGTTGCCGCACGCGTCCACCCCCACCGCGTCGTGCCAGCCCGCCCCCACGTTCTCGGCGTAGATGACCGGCTCGCCCACCGGGTTGAGCGCTTCATCGACGTCGACCACCCACACCGTGCCCCGGCCGATGGTGCCCAGGTACATCTGGGTGCTGTCCAGGTTGAAGTTCATGGTGTGGATGTTGTAGCGGCGGGTGCCGTCGATGAGTCGGGTGACCTCCCCGGTGTCCGGGTCCACCCGCGAGAGGTTGCCGTCGGTGACGTAGATCATCCCGTCGGGACCGACGATCACCCCGTAGACGTAGCCGACCCCGGACGCGAGGGTCTCGGAGCCGCCTTCGGGGGTGACCCGCACCAGGCGGGCCCCGGCCGTCTCTGAGACCACGAAGTCGCCGTCGTGGAGCCGATCCATGCCCTCGGGGGCCAGACCCGGGACGAAGACGCTCCGTTCGCCGCCGTAGCGCGACTTGGCGAAGGACTGCCCGCCGTCGTAGCCGAGCAGGTTGCCGTCGTCGTCGAAGGTGACGCCGTGGTAGCCGCGGGCGTCGGAGAGGGTGCGATCACCGAGGTTGAAGGCAGGGAGGGCGTCGCAGTCGTAGTCCAGGTCGCCCGGCTCGGTGGTGTCGGTGGGGGTGGTGTCGCTGTCGGTGTCGGTGTCGCTGTCGGCGTCGGTGTCCCCGTCGGTGTCGGCGTCGGTGTCGCCGTCGGCATCGACGTCGGCGTCCGTCTCGCCGATGATCGGGATCCCCGAGTCGAGGCCCTTGTCGGTGACCACGACGCCCGCCGGGCCACACGCGAGAAGGAGGGTCAGCATGTGCTCTCCGCACCGACGCGAGATGTGCGTCGATAGCGGGAATCATAGGCGAGGAATCGGCGTGCCGCGCCCGGCGTCGGCCACCCGACCAACCCTTGACGAGTCAGACGCTCAGTAAACCGTGTCCGGTGTCTCTTTCATCGCCGGCGCGTCCCGCGTCGCCTTGAACCGGGCGGGATTGCCGTCGGCGTCGGCATCCACCGCGCCCCAGACGGTGAAGCCCGCGCCGTCCGGGGTGGCCTCGACCCAGTACGTGGCCCGGGTGCGGTCCCCTTCGGGCCGCCAGCCGAGCGGCGCCCACGGGCTGGAGTCGGGCCAGGCCACGGGCTCCTTGCCCAGCGCCTCCACGGCGCGGGGGTGGGGAGGCAGCGCCAGGGCCACCCCGTGGTCGGTCAGCCAGGCGAGCTCCGCCGCCCGGATGGCATCGACGTCCGCGAGGACCGAGGCCAGCGCCGCCTTCTGGGACATCTCCACGAACGCCGGGACGGCGAGCGCCGAGAGCATCCCGGTCATGAACCCCGTCAGCTCGGGGTTCCCGCCGGTGACCTCGAGCGCGAGCTCCCACGTGTCCTGCACCGTCCGGACGCCGGCGCGGAGCTGGAACGGACTCTCGGTCCCGCGGCTCTGCAGGGCGATGGGCCACTCCTGGTTGTACGCCCGCATCTCCGGCGTGAGCCAGGGTTCACCGGCGTCGGCGAGCACCACCTGCACGGTGTCGGCGTCACTCGCCAGGACCACCCGACCGGGGCCGACCGCGCCGTAGATGGCGGTGTCCTCGACCTTCCCGCGAAAGGTCGCGCCGCCGGTCCGGGTGACCTTGCCTTCGGAGAACCGCGTGATGAACCGCACCACCTTGCGGCGGGGGAGGGCGCTTCCATCGGGGGCGGTGAGGGGAATGACCGCCGAGAACTTGCGGTCCTTAGGGTTCCCGAACACCGCGAGGCTGGCGCCGGGGCCGAAGGCGACGAGCCGGTGCAGCTCGCCGAGCTCGGCCATGTCCAGGGTGGGATCGGAGGCCAGCGCGTCGAGCAGGGAGTCGATCGACACCGACATCGACAGCACCATCGAGGGGGCCTCGGGGCTCCGGCCCGCCATCCCCACCGGGCCGCCTCGGGCGAGCGCCGCCGGGCCGCGCACCTGGTCGAGGTTCATCCGGATGAGCAGCGGTGCCTGGCCGGCGAGGGGCACGTACGCGGCCATGGCGCCGTCGGCCTTCTCGGTGTCGACGCCGCGGAGGAGGACGGTACAGCCGGGCGCGACGGGCAGTCCGTCGAGCAGCGGACCGACGGGCGGGAAGCTGGGGCCGGGCGCGGCCACGACCTCGGACCGCACGGCGTCGATGCGGAGGCTCCCCCCCTCCAACCGGGCGAGGCGGGCCCGGCCGTTGTCGGTGATCCGCCAGAGTTCGCCGGACGCGGTCACGTCGTCGTACAGCACCCCCAGCAGCGCCTCGGCCTGGGCCCGGGTTCCGTTGAAGGGGACCCGGAGGTCGGCGCTGCCCTT
>JAYVAS010000878.1:0-2763 GCA_043750895.1 Pseudomonadota bacterium | reverse complement strand
CCGTCGCGGGAGCACTCGGCCCAGGCGTCGATGTACCAGGGGTTCTCGTCCTCGATCCGGGGATGGACGATGAACCAGTAGTAGATCTCGGGGTCGAGGTCGATCTCCTCGACCACCCCCTCCACCTGCACGCGGTAGCGGGTGGTGGTGTGCCAGTCGGCGTCCACCTCCGGGTCCCCCGACTCCACCAGCTCGACGTAGTCGAGGAGCGGGTCCGCGTCGTAGATGCCGCGCGCGTTCTCGACCACCAGCTCGGGGTAGAAGTTGTCGCTCTTGAGCACGCCCTTGGAGAGGTGGGCGATGGCGAAGCCCACCTCGTCCAGCAGCGCGGGGTCGTCGAGGTCGACGATCAGCGCGGCGATCTCGTCCTGGCGCGCGCTGCCGAGCTCCTGGAAGGCCAGGCTCAGGTCTCCCTGGAGCCAGTTCGGCATCCGGGCGACGGCGGCGGTCGCGGTGGCGCCCAGGCCCCCGTCGTCGAGGCGGGTGAAGCCGGGCACGGGCGCGGCCGGCGTGGCGTCGGGCGAGGTCTCGGCGGGCTTCCCGGCTTCGGGAGCGCAGGCGAGGGCGAGCAGGAGCAGGGGCGACATCGGACCTCCGGGGTCCAAGCGTACACCGAGAAGGCGCGCCGGAGCGGTATCTCGGACCGCAACGCCCCTACTTCAGCTCCACCACCGTGAAGGCGTCGCCGCCTTCGGTGCCGTCGGCGGGACGCCAGCGTCGGGCCAGGGCCGCGGAAGGGAGCCACGCGCGCACGGCCTGCTTGATGGCGCCGGTGCCGTGGCCGTGGAGCACGAAGCACACCCGGAAGCCGGCGCGGGACTGATCGTTGAGGAAGAGCTCAACGGTGGACATCGCCTCGTCGAGGCGCAGCCCGCGTAGATCGCAGGTGTTGGCCTCCACCCGGACCATCGCGCCGTCGTAGCGGTCGGCCGCCGGGACCTCCTCGCGTTCGCGGTCGCGCGCCCGGGACTTGCGGTCGTCGTGGCGGGTCGCGCGGTTCGACACCAGCTCCACGTTGGCGGCCTCGACCCAGGTGCGGAGCGCGCCCATGTCGAGCTCCACGCGGGCGCCGTTGACGGTGCGGACCGTGCCCACGGTGCCCAGGCCACGCAGGCGCACTCTCGCGCCGATCTCCAGCGCCGGGGCGGGCGGGGGCGGCTCGTCCGGAGCGGTTTCGGTGTTGGCGACCTCGCGCACCTGGGCCAGCACCTCGTTGGCGCGTTTCAGCGAGGGGTCGGCTTGGAGGGCCGCCACCAACCGACGCACCTCCTCCTCCTGGGCCTTGAGCTTCGCCTTGAAGCGCGCCGTGGCCTCCGCCACCTCGTGGTCGGCCCGCTCCTTGAGCCGGCGTTCGCGCTCGGCGAGGGTGCGCGTCTGCTCGGCCGACTCGGCGTTTCGGCGCTCCCACTGCTCGCGCTCCAGCCGCATCGCCCGCGCCTCCTCATCCAACTTCTCGAGCCGGCCGGCGAGCTCCCGCGACGAGCTGTCGAGCACCTCGTTGGCGCGGATCAGCACGAACTCGGGCATGCCGAGGCGGCGCGCCACGGCCAGGGGCAACGACGCCCCGGGCGCCCCCGACACCAGCCGGAACGTGGGCCGCCCCTCCTCGAACTGCGCCGCCGCCACCGCGAAGCGGGGGTCGGTGACCGCCTTCAGCTCCGGGTAATGCGTGGTGACCGCGACCCGGGCCCCCCCGTCCAGCAGCGCCTCCACCACCGCCCGGGCCAACGCTGCGCCCTGGGCCGGATCGGTGCCGACCGCGATCTCGTCGATGAGCACCATCGCCTTGGGCCCGACCGCGTCCAACGCCCGCTTGAGCGCGAGCAGGTGAGCCGAGAAGGTGGACAGCCCCTCCTCCACCGACTGCTGGTCCCCGATCTCGGCGATGACCGGGTCGAACACGTCCACCCGCGTCGGCTCCCGCGCCGGCACGGGGATGCACGCCCGCGCCATCAGCGCGAACAAGCCGAGGGTCTTCAGGGCCACCGTCTTTCCGCCCGCGTTGGGACCAGTGAGCACCAGCGCCGGGGATTTGGCTGTCAACGCGAGATCGTTGGGGATCACGCTGCCGCCCAGGGCGAGCAGCGGGTGTCGGGCGTTGTGGGCGATGAGCACCCCGCCGTTGCCGACGTCGGGGACCATGCCCTTCAGGTCGGAGCCCAGGCGCTGCCGGGCGCACCAGAGGTCCACCTCGGTGGCCGCCTCCAGGCCTTCCACCAACACCCGCGCGTGGGCGCCCACCTGTCGGGACAGCGCGGTGAGGATCTGGTGCTCTTCGCGCTCCAGCGCCGCCTCGGCCTCGCGCAGATCGTTGTGGATCTCCACCACCACCGTGGGCTCCACGAACACCGTCTCGCCGCTCTGGGAGGTGCCGTGGCTGATACCGAAGCCACGGCGGGAGCCGACCTTGACCGGGAGCACGTAGCGCCCGTTCCGCTCGGTGACGTAGCGGTCCTGGAGGCGCTCGATCACCGATTCGTCGCGCAGCAGCTCGTCCAGCGTGGACCGGATCCGGGCCGTGAGGCTCACGATACGCATCCGCAGGACGCCCAACTGGGGGTAGTGTTCGGCCGAGAGGTCTCCCACCGGATCGAAGCTGGCGCGCAGCGTCTCCACCAGGGCGGCGTCCACCACGATCGGCCACACCAGCCGGGACAGCGCGGGGGCGACCGGGGCACGCCGGTCCACCCAAACCCGGAGGTCGCGGAGCGCGGCGAGCCCCCAGCCTACCCGGCGCAGGTCGTCGCGGGGGAGCGTCATCCC
>JAYVAS010000877.1:0-2596 GCA_043750895.1 Pseudomonadota bacterium | reverse complement strand
GTGGGCGCGATGACGGAGGCGCGATGGGCGGCGATCGCGGCGGCGTTGGTGTCCATCGGCGAGAAGGTCGACGCGACCGATGCGTGGGTGCCGCCGGCGCCCTGAGCCCTCAGCTCCGGTTCACCGCATACCGGCAATACAGCTCGTCCCCGAACCGATGGCAGGCCTCGATTCGCAGCGTGCGCGCGTCGGCCCCGGCAAAGCCGACTCCGTCCACCAGCGTCGGGGCGTCCCGCCCGCCGAGGAGCTTCGGGCAGATGGTGACGTACAGCTCGTCCACGAGGTCGGCGGCGAGGAAGTCGAAGATCAGCGACCCGCCGGCCTCGATCAGCAGGGTCTGGACTCCCCGCGCCGCGAGCCGGGCCACCACGCTGCGCACGTCGACCGGGCCCACCTCGACCTCCCCGGGGAGGTCGGCGTTGGGGCTGAAGAAGAGGGGCATCACCCGGGGGTCGGTGTAGAACCGACCGGTCCGCGGCACGTCGGCCCCGCTGGTGAGCACCACGTTCCACCAGCGCCGACCCTCCAGGGACGGCACCGCCGCGTCGGGGAAGCCGGCCGCGTCGAGCGCGGCGATGGCGGCGGCGTCGGGGACGAGCGGGAGGGGCCAGTTCCGGAAGGTGCGCCCCCCGACGAGGACCGCGTCGGCCCGGGCCCGCAGCACGCTCATGTATTGGCGGTCGGCGGGGGTGCCGATGGTGAGGTGATCGAAGCGGGCGCTCGCGATCTTGCCGTCGAGCGTGATGGCCGTGTTGGTGACGACCCTCACGCCCGCGCGCTCTCCCGGGAGCGCCAGCACTCCACCGCCACTCCGCGGGTGTTGGGCATGTCGAACGGGGCCTTGGTGACCTTGACCCGCACCTGCTCGATCGGGAACTTCTCGAGCAGCATCGTCGCGACGTCCTCGGCCAGCGCCTCGATCAGGCGGTACTCCTTCTGCTCCACGAGCGCCTGGATCGCGAGGTTGGCCTCGTAGTAGTCGACGATCTTGTGGGCCCGATCCGCCGCCGCGGCCGCCTTCCAGTCCGTCTCGGCCTCGAAGTCCACCACCACCCGCTGCCGGATGTGGCGTTCGTACTCGTGAAATCCGATCCTACAGTCGTAGGAGAACCCGATTCCATGGACCCGATCGCGCATTCCGCGTCGATAACCCCCTCCCCCGGCCTCAGCCTCGTAAGGGTGTGGACTGTGTCCCCCCTCACCGACCACGTTCCGATCAAGTTGCGTACTGCGTCGGCCGATTGACTGAGGCCGTGCCGCGTGGCACCTTTGACCCGCCGAGGACTGTACACATGCGTATTCTGGTCTGCTACCCCCCGATGGAGTCAGCCAAGGGGAGCCCGATGCTCACCCAGAACCGCCAGTTCCAGTGGTTCACCGAGCCGAGCTACCTCTACCCCTGCGTGCCCGCGTCCGCGGCGACCCTGCTCGCCCACAACGGCCACGACGTCTACTGGGTCGACTGCATCGCCGAGCGGAAGAACTGGGCCCAGTTCGAGCGCATCGTCCGGGATTTCAAGCCCGAGCTCGTGGCGATGGAGACGAAGTCTCCGGTCGTGAAGCGCAGCTGGGAGATCATCACCCGGCTCAAGCAGATCATCCCCGGCGTCCAGACCGTGCTCTACGGCGATCACATCGCCGGGAACCCGGCCGAGTCGCTCGAGCAGTCCGAGTGCGACTTCTGCATCTCCGGCGGCGACTTCGACTTCTCCCTCCAGAGCCTGGTCGACTGGATCACCAAGGGCACCGCGCCCGGGTCCGGCATCTGGTGGAAAGAGAACGGCACGGTCAAGAACTCCGGCCGCTACAACCAGGAAGGCAACCTCGAGGAGCTCCCCTTCTGGGACCGCGACCTCACCAACGCCCACCTCTACTTCGAGAAGTGGAAGTACAAGCTTCCCTTCCTCTGGACCATGGCTGGCCGTGACTGCCCCTACGGGCGGTGCACCTTCTGCTCCTGGACCGTGACCTATCCGAAGTTCCGCACCGTCTCGCCCGAGCGCCTCGCCGACGAGATGGAGATGCTCATCACCAAGCACGGCGCGAAGAACATCTTCGACGACACCGGCGCCCTCCCCACCGGGAACTGGCTGGTCCGCCTCTGCAACGAGATGATCGACCGGAAGATCAACGAGAAGGTCGTCTTCGACTGCAACTTCCGCTTCGACTACTTCACCGAGAAGAACGTCCACCTGATGAAGAAGGCGGGCTTCCGCAAGCTCATCCTCGGCATCGAGTCGGCGTCCGAACGCACCATCGACATCCTCGACAAGTCGCTCACCAAGGAGCAGATCATCGAAGGGTGCAAGATGGCGACGTCCGCCGGTCTCCAGCCCCACCTCACCATGATGGTCGGGTACCCGTGGGAGACGAAGGAAGACGCGATGGAGACCCTGAACCTCGCGAAGTACCTGATGCACAAGGGGTACGCCCACCACCTTCAGGCCACCGTCGTCATGCCCTACCCGGGCACCCCGCTGTTCGAGCTCTGCCAGAAGCACGGCTGGATCCGCTTCGACGCGACCGACTACGAACGCTACGACATGACCGAGCCCGCCTGCGTCCTCACCGACATGGACCAGGAGGAGGTCGTGCA
>JAYVAS010000876.1:0-4679 GCA_043750895.1 Pseudomonadota bacterium | reverse complement strand
GGTGTTGCTGGAGCAGCTCGCCTCCCCCGCCTTCGCGCCGGGGTTTCGGAAGTGGCTGATGGTCCAGGCGGAGCGCGCCGCCACCGACGCCGCCGATTTCCGCCGCGAGCACGAGCTTCACCTCGCGTGGCTCGCCGAGCGGTGGGCCCGCCATTACGGGGCGCTGCGAGACCAGTTCGACGCGCTGGACGGCGACGTCGTGGCCGCGTTTGCCACCCTCGCGCGGGAGGGGCGCATCGAGCTGCTCACCAGCAACGCGACCCACGGCTACATGCCGCTGATCGCCCACGATCGCTGCGCGCGGGCGCAGGTACGGGCGGGGGTGGCGACCTCCGCGCGCCACTTCGGCTTCGCGCCGCGGGGGGCATGGCTGCCCGAGTGCGGGTACCGCGCCGGCGGCGGTTGGACCCCCCCGGTCGTCCACGGAGACGTGCGCGAGCGGATCGGCGTGGAGGAGGCCTTCGCGGACGAAGGCGTGGGCTACTTCTTCGTGGACGCACACCTCTTCGCGGGGGCCCGGAGCGAGGGCATCGTCGACGGCGGGCACACCACGAAGGTGGGCTGGGATCAGACCCGGTGGGACACGGCGCGTCGGTGGCGGAGCGTGCTCGAGCCGCACCTCGTCAGCTCTCACGGGGGCCCGGGCCGCGTCACCGTCCTCGCCCGCCACCCTGAGGTGTCCGAGCAGGTCTGGAGTGGGGCGGTGGGCTACCCGGGAGACGGTCGGTACCTCGAGTTCCACAAGCGGCGAAACATCGACGGGCATCGGTACTGGAAGGTCACGGGGAGCCAGGTGGACCTCGGCGCGAAGCACGCCTGGAGCCCGGACGACACGCGGGTGGCCGTCGGGGAGCACGCCCGTCACTTCGTCGCGGTGGTCCGGTCGATCCTCACGCGGGCCGCGGCCGAGTCGGGGCGCCCGGGCGTGGTGGTCGCCCCGTTCGACGCCGAGCTCTTCGGCCATTGGTGGCACGAGGGGGTGGCGTGGATCGGCGAGGTCTTCCGCTTGCTACAGGTCGATCCCGAAGTCGGCGGCGCCACCGTCGGGGCGTGGCTCGACGCGCATCCGGCCGACAAGGTCGTGACGCTGCCGGAGGGAAGTTGGGGTGAGGGCGGGGACCATCGGGTGTGGCTCAACGACGAGTCGCGGTGGATCTGGGAGGCCAGCTACCGCGCCGAGGACCGCTTCCTCGCCGCCTTGGACGCGCTGCATTGGCAGGCGTCCGGCGAGGTCCGGGTGGCCCTCACCGCCGCGGCGCGGGAGCTGCTGCTGCTGCAGGCCAGTGACTGGGCGTTCGTGATCCATACCCGGGGCGCCGTCGACTACGGCTATCGGCGGTTCTGCGAGCACCTCGCCCGCTTCGATCGGGCCTGCACCCTGGCCGAGCGGCGGGCGCGCGGCGAACCGGACACCCACCTGAGCGATGTCGAGCTCGAAGACATGTTGATACACGACACATGTTTCGCCGACCTGCGGCTGGAGTGGTGGCTTGCCTGAGCTTCGGACCTGTCCGGTCACGGGGCAGGTGGTGCTGGTGGACGCGCTGTTGGTGGACCGTCCACCGGGAGTCCTCGCGCCGCCGGTGCCCTGTCCGTGGTGTGGACCGCCGGGCCCCGTGATCCGCGCTGGGGAGGCGGGCGTGCTGGCCGGGGCGCATCGGCCGCCGTTGCTTCGCGTGGAGGCGGCCCCCGAGATCCACGCCGAGGGGGGTGCGGTCCGCCGCGAGGCGCTCGGCGCCCATGAGGACATCTACGGCGACCATGTCGGCGACGAGGTGGCCTGCCTGCGTCTGGTCCAGGAGCGCATCGGCGACCTGCGCCGGGACGTCCGGCTCCGCGGCTTCCGCGCCGCCCGCCGGCACGCCCCCGGGCACCACCGGGTGTGGCAACTGTGGGCGTTGCCCTTCGAGGGGGCCCGCGGTGCCCCCGCCCGCTGGCGGGACGCCGAGCTCACCAACGGGGAGCGGGTGGTGCAGCACGACGCGGATGCGGTGGCGATCCTCGCCTGGGCGCCCCGCGTTCCCTTCGAGACCTGGGTGCTGCCGCGGGACGGGCGCCATGGCTTCGAGGGCGCCGATGTCACCGCCGTGGCTCGGCTCGCCGGCCGGATCGCCGCGCGGGTCTCGCAGGCGCTCGGGGGGAGCGCGGTCGACCTCCTGATCACCGACGGTGAGCCCTGGCGCATCGAGGTGGTCCCCACGCAGCCCTCGCCCGGTCTCTTCTCGGCCGCGACGGGCATTCCTCGACATGGAGGTGTGCCCGAGCGCGTCGCCGAGTACCTTCGATCCACCCCGGAGCTCCCGTGAACGTCGTGATCGCTGCCGCCGAGGTCGCGCCCTGGTCCAAGACCGGCGGCCTGGGAGACGTGTGCGGGGCCCTGCCCCGGGTGATCGCCGCCCGAGGCCACCGGGTGGTGACGGTCGCGCCCCGTTACCGCGCCTACCCGGACCTGAACGAGACGTCGTGGCGCAGCGAGATCCACCTGTTCGGGCAGAACCACGGGGTGCGCTGGTACGGCGTCGAACGAGACGGCGTGCATCACCTCTTCGTCGATCACCCGAGCTTCCACCGGGCCGGGATCTACGGCGATTCGACGGGCCCTTACGGCGACAACCTGTTTCGGTTCGCGCTCCTCAGCCGCGCGGCGATCGAAGCGGCTCTCCTGCCCATCCCCGGCGGCGCGCTGGGCGAGGAGGTCCTGTTCCACGCCAACGACTGGCACACCGCGCTGATTCCCCTGTTTCTCGATGCCCTCTACCGTCCGGCCGGGCGCTTCACCCGCGCGGCCACGGTGCTGGGGCTCCACAACGCCGGGCATCACGGGAGCTTCCCCGCCTCGAGCTTCCCCGGGCTCGACGTGTCGAGCCGCTGGTGGCCCCAGCTCGAGTTCGACGGGAACCTCAACCTGCTCAAGTGTGGCGTCTGCACCGCCGATCGGCTGGTGGCGGTGTCGCCGACCTACGCGCGCGAGGTCACCGGCGAGCTGGGCTTCGGCCTGGGCCCGCTCTTCGCCTTCCGCGGTGACGCGCTCACCGGCGTACTCAACGGCGTGGACGCCGCGTGGGACCCCGCCACCGACCTCCACCTCGCCGCCCGGTACTCCGTCGACGACCTGGCCGGGAAGGCGGTGAACAAGGCCGCGCTCCAGCGCGAGCTCGGCCTGCCAGTGCGCCCCGAGGTGCCGCTCCTTGCCGTCATCTCTCGGCTCGACGCCCAGAAGGGCATCGAGCTGGTGGCCGAGAGCCTGGAGTGGATCCTTGCGCAGGACGTGCAGCTCGTCCTGCTCGGCAGCGGGTCGCGGGCGCTGGAGCAGGTCCTCCGGGACGCGGAACGCACCTGGCCCACCCGGGCGCGGGGGTGGGTAGGGTTCAACGAGTCCCTCGCCCACCGCATCGAGGCCGGGGCCGACATCTTCTTGATGCCCAGCCGGTTCGAGCCGTGCGGGCTGAACCAGATGTACTCCATGCGGTACGGCACGGTCCCGGTGGTGCACGCCACCGGCGGCCTCGCGGACACGGTGCAGACCTACGATCCGACCGACGACACCGGCACCGGTTGGGCGTTCCGCAGCCACACCGGTGAGGCCTTCCGGGAGGCGCTGTGGTGGGCGCTGGTCACCTACCGTCTCCACCCGGTGGCCTGGCGTGGCATCCAGCGGCGCGGGATGCTTCAGGACTTCTCCTGGGAGGCCTCGGCCGCCCGATACGTGTCGATTTACGAGGATGCTTTGCGGCGACGTGGATTGCCTGTACCGTAGGGGAGTGCTCCTGCTCCTCCTCGCGTGCACCACCAAGCCGGAGCCGGTCGACACCGCGCCCGTGACCGAGCCGGCCCCCGAGGACACCGCGCCGCCCATCGACACGTCGCCGCCGGTGGACACGGCGACTGACACACATGATACGTATCAAGACACCGCGGGGTCGCCGACGGAGAACTGCGCCGATGCCCGCGACAACGACGGGGACGTGTGGGCCGACGCCGCCGATCCTGACTGCACCAAGGGCACCGAGGAGGTGGGATTCGGGGCCACCGGTTGCAACGACGGCCTGGACAACGATCTGGACGGGGAAGTCGACGGCTACGACGACGACTGCGATGACGCCCTCGACGACGAAGGTGACCCGGGGTTGGTCGCCGAGGTTCCGCTCGCCGCCGCCGACCTCATCCTTCGGGGTAACGGCGCGGCGTCCGGCTTCGGCGGACGCGTGGGGGTGCTGCCGGACATCGATGGCGACGGCTATCCGGAGATCACCGCCACCGTCTCCAACGGCGGCGCCGCCGAGCTGCGCTGGTACAGCGGGTTGCCCTCGGGCACGGCGAGCTGGGACGCGGCCGCGGGGACGGTGGGATCGGCCGCCGGCGACGGCGCGGTCGGCGCGATCCTCGGCGGGGACGTGAACGGGGACGGGGTGGGCGACCTCCTCGTCGGGAGTCCGGACGGCGCGGGCGGCGTCTACGTGTTTCTCGGTCCGGTGGCGACCGGGGCGCGCACCTTCGACACCGCGGAGGGACGGATCACCGGGGTGGGGGACGCGGCCGTGGGATCGAGCCTCGCGTGGGTGCCTGACCTCTCGGGGGATGGTCAGGCCGATCTCGTCGTCGGTGCCCTGGACGGCGGGACCTACGCCGGAACCATCGTCCCCGGCCCCCTCGGCGCCGGAGACATCGACATCTCCGAC
>JAYVAS010000875.1:0-6481 GCA_043750895.1 Pseudomonadota bacterium | reverse complement strand
TGCGCCGTCGAACACGCCTTCCGCGTGCGGGTGGACCCCCCCGAGGGCGCCTGCCCGACGGTCGAGGCGTTCCTGGACACCGCACCCGACGCCAACGCCTACCCGGCCCTGCGCTACCAGCGGGCGGTGGACCGTTACCAGGCTGGGGACCTGGCCGGGGCCCTGGAGGACCTGGGCGCCTACGATCCGGCGGTGGCGCGGCACCCCGGACCAGCCGAACTTCGGGCGCGGATCGCGGCCGATCGCGGGGACGAAGCCCAGGCGACCGCGATGTACACCGAGGCGCTGCGGGTGGCGCGCGCCTACGACTTCTCCGGGAAGCGGGTGGGCGGCATCTGGATGCAGCTCGCGCGGCTCGCGCGGCGTCGCGGGGACGAAGGTGCGTGGGCCCATGCGCTGGCCGCGAGCGAATGTGCGCGGACGCGCGCCCCGGCGTGGGCCTGCGGGGGGCCCTTCGAGCCGCTCACCGAAGCCGGTGTGGTCGAGGAGGCCGACCCCTGATCGGCGACCGGACGGCGCGGCGCGCGCCCTCCGTCGGAGCTACCCCGCCCGATACCGGGTGATGTTGCCGTGCAGCCAGTCGATGTCGCCGCGCACGCCCTTGGAGTACACGTCCTGGACCCGCTTGGTGATGGGCCCGGGGACACCGACGGCCCGCCGGTCGACCTCACGCACCGGGGTGACCTCGGCGGCGGTGCCGGTGAGGTACACCTCGTCGGCCACGTAGAGGGCGTCGCGGCCGAACTGCATCTCGTGCACCGTGAGGCCGTCCCGGCGCATGATGTCGATGCAGGTGCGGCGGGTGACACCGCCGAGGATGTTCACCACGGGCGGGGTCTTCACGACGCCGTCGCGGATGCAGAACAGGTTCTCGCCCGTGCCCTCGGCCACGTAGCCTTGCCCGTCGAGCATGATGGCCTCGTCGTAGCCGTTCTCCACCGCCTCGTAGCGGGCCAGGATCGAGTTCACGTAGTGCCCGATCACCTTGGCGCGCTGGAGGTTCGAGTTGACGTGGTGGCGGGTGAAGGTGCTGGTCTGCACGCGGATGCCGTTCTTCACGCCCTCGTCGCCGAGGTACTTGCCCCAGTCCCACACCGCGACCGCCACGTGCACCGGGTTGTCGCGGGCGCCGAGGCCCATCTTACCCATGCCGAAGAAGATGATGGGGCGGATGTAGGCCTCCTCCATCCCGTTCGCGAGCAGGGTCTCCATACACGCGGCCTTGATCTCCGCCTGGGTGTAGGGCACGTCCATCCGGCACATCTTGGCCGAGTCCATCAGGCGCCGCAGGTGCTCGTCGAGCTTGAACACCCCGCCGCCGCCCTCGGTCTGGCGGTAGGCCCGGATGCCCTCGAAGACGCCCAGGCCGTAGTGCAGGGTGTGGGAGAGGACGTGGACCGTCGCCTCCGCGAAGGGGACGAGCTTGCCGTCCATCCAGATGTACTGGCTCTCGATACCCATGAGGACTCCTACTTCGCGGGGGCCGGCGTCGCGGCCGGGATCAGGTTTCCGTCCACATCCCGCTCCTCGATGGGGAGCCCGATGCTCTTCAGGTTCTCGCGGAACTTCGCCGCATCGCCGACGATGACGAACTGGAGGCCCTTGCTGCCGACCCGATCCACCCACGCCTGCTGGGCGGAGGCGACGGTGACGGCCTCGAGGCGACCGAGGTAGCCGGAGATCCAGGCTGGGCCGAGGTCGTAGCGCCAGACGGACTCGTACTGGCCGAGGAGCCAGGCCGGCTCCTCGAACTTGAGCGGGTAGCTGTAGACGACGCTGCCGCGGGCCTTGGCGAGCTCCTCGTCGGTCAGCGGGCGGCCGTTGGCGGGGGCGCCGAGCTCGGTGAGGATCTCCTTGAACGCCGCGATGGTGGCGTCGGTTTGCACCGGGGCCGAGAGGTTCCAGTAGGCGCCGCCCAGGTTCCAGCCCACGCTGGTGCGGGCCCCGTAGGTGTAGCCCTTGTCCTCGCGCAGGTTCATGTTCAAGCGCGAGGTGAACATGCCGCCGATACCGGCGTTCGCGAGCGTCAGGGCGGAGTAGTCGGGGTCGGTTGGGTCCCCGATGCCCCGCTCGGCGAGGATGACCGACTGCGCGGCCCCGGGCTTGTCCACCAGGGTGATGGTGGAGCCGGACGGGGCGTTGACGGTCAGGGCGAGATCGAGGTTGCGGCCCTTGACCTCGAGCCCCCCGAAGCGGGCCTCGAGGAGCGGTTGGATCTCGGCGAGCGTGGTGTCCCCGCCGACGAGGATGACCGCCTGCTCGGGGACCATCGCGCGCTTCGCGAACCGTTTCATCAGCCGGGGGTTGATGGCAGCGATCGACTGCTCGTCGGCGGAGCGGCCCTTGTAGGAGTCCCCCCAACGGACCACGTCGAGCACGTGGTTGGCGATGGCGTTCGGGTCGGTGCGCCGCCAGGTGACCCCGTCGAGCATCTGGCTGCGAAGCACCTCCCACTCGGCGGCGGGAAAGGTGGGCTTCGCCCAGGTCATCGCGAGGAGGTCGAGGGTGGCGGGCAGGTTGCGGGTGAGCGCGCGCGCGGAGAGCACGAAGCCGTCGTTGCCGGCGCCGGCGCTCACGTCGCTCCCCAGCTTGCGGAGCTCGCGGGAGAAGCCGTCGGCGTCGTAGCTGCCGACGCCCTTGGTGAGCATGGCGGCGGTGGCTTCGGCGAGGCCCTCACGGCCCGCGGGGTCCACGATAGCGCCGGACCGGAAGGCGATGCGAAGGTTGACCGCGGGGATCTCGTGGTTCTCGACCAGCACGACCTGGATCCCGTTGCTGAGCGTGGCGGTGACCGCGCTCGGGGGGACGAAGGGGCGGGCGGCGAGCGGAAGCGGCGCGGCGAGCCGGGTGGGCATGAGCGCCGGGGCGGCGGGCGGCGGCGGCGGCGTTCCCACGGGGGCGACGGGCGGGGGGCGACTGGTGGCGCCGGCGATCGCGGCGAGGAGGAGGAGGGCGATCACTTCTTCACCGGTACGAACTGGAGGATGACGCGACGATCGAGGGGAAGCCAGGTGCGGGCGGCGGTGGCGACGCCGTCGGTGGTGGCGGACTGGTACCGGGCGAGGTCCCGGGCGAGGTAGCCGGGGTCGCCGGTGAGGCTCATGTACTGGACGAGCTGGGTCGCCTTCCCGGAGATGCTGGAGAGGCCGTCCCAGAAGCCGACTTCGTAGGTGGTCCGCGCGATCTGGAGGTCCTCCGCCGACATCGGGGTGGCCAGCGTCTGCGTGAGCACGGTGTCGATGGCGGCCGCGAGCTCCTCCACGGTGTGGCCGGCGGCGGCGGTGGCCTGGATGGTGAACATCGACCCGAGCTGCTGCGAGCCCTGGTAGGCCGAGACGTCCTGGGCGATCTTGAGGTCCCGCACCAGCGCCTTGTAGAGGGGGGCATCGACGCCGCCCGCCAGGTAGTTGGCGTAGAGGTCCAGCTCGGCGTCCCCGGGCTGGAGGAGGGGCGGGGTGATCCACGACATCCACAGGCTCGGGAAGGGCACGTCCTTCTCGACCCGCACCACCTTCTGCGCGGTGAGCGTGACCGGAGCGGCCACGGTCTTGACGGGGTCGGGGCCGCGCGGGACGTCGCCGAACCAGGTCTTGACCTGGTCCTTGATGGTGGCGGGGTCGTAGTCGCCCACGACCGAGAGGACCGCGTTGTTGGGGAGGTACCACCTGTTGAAGAACGCGGTGGCGTCGGCCAGGGTGGCGGCCTGGAGGTCTTCGTGCTTGCCGATGGTGGCGATGTGGTAGGGGTGCCCCGCGGGCCAGACGCTCTCGAGGAGCTTGGGCCAGGCCTCGCCGTAAGGGGGGGTCTCGTAGCGCTGGCGGCGCTCGTTGCGCACCACGTCGCGCTGGTTGTCCAGCTTGGACGTGGTGAGGACGTCGTCCAGCCAGCCCATGCGGTCGGACTCGAGGAAGAGCGCCAGCGGGAGGTACCGGGACGGGACGCCCTCGAAGTAGTTGGTGCGATCCAGGGTGGTGTTGCCGTTCACCTGGGCGCCGATCTGCTGGAGCGGCTGGAAGTAGTCGTCGTCCGCGTGCGCCGAGCCCTGGAACATCAGGTGCTCGAAGAGGTGCGCGAAGCCGGAGCGCCCCGGCTCCTCGTCCTTGGAGCCGACCTGGTACCAGACGTCCACCCAGACGAAGGGCACCGAGGTGTCGGGGGAGAGGATGACCTTCAATCCGTTGTCGAGCGTGTACGTCTCGAAGGGGATCGACGGTTCGGAGGCGAGTGCGAAGCTGATCAGCAGCATGGGCCCGGGGCTAACCGGGTAGGAGCGGCGTGACCCGGTCCCGGAGCAGCGGGGGGAGTCGATCGGCGAGGATCCGCACGATGTCCGCCGCGGAATAGCGGGCGGAGAAGTGGGTGAAGAGGATCGAGGCGTTCTCGAACAGGTGGGCGCGTTCGATCACCTCGTCCAGGTGGATATGACCGCTGGACCTGGATTTTTCGACGCTCACCCGATCGTCGAGAAAGGTGACCTCCATGATCAGGAGCCGCGCCGTACGCACGGCCGCTTCGCGCTCGACCACCTCGATGCGGCTGTCTCCCGTGAACGCGACCTCGACGGTTTCCACACTCTCGGAGACCTCCGCGCCCGCCAGACGCGCGTCCCGGATCTCGCCCTGGCTACGGCCCGCGTAGGCCGCGCTCAGCCGCTTGCGCGTGCTCACCAGCGCGTAGCCGTGGGCGCGGACGCGGTGGGGCGCGCGGAACACGAGGGCGTGCCGGTTCGGCCCGAGCGGGATGCGGTCCCCGGGGGCGCACGGCCGCACGTCCACGGGCAGATCGGACTTGTCCAGCCGGCGCCAGACGTCGAAGAGGGCCAGCACGTCGGCGTGGTTCTCGGCCGGCACCCAGACCGTGGGCGGACCAAGGCCGATCAGGTCCCGGGTGGCGGCGTAGGTCGCGATGCCGCCCAGGTGATCGAGGTGGGCGTGGGTGCAGAGGATGCGGTCTTGGTGGACCAACCCGGGCGGGCAACGCCCGAAGTCGAAGGCGAGGTTCCACGCCGGGAGCTGAATGCAGGTTTCGAGGCCGCCGACGCTGATGGCGTCCACGTCGTGGTCGGACAAACGCAGCACGCCATCGACATAACGTGACTCCAGTCGGGGCCGCCGAGTGCGTAAGGGATGCGTACATTCGCCGAATCGGAGTCTGCATGCACACGCACCTTCTCCTCCTCGCTCTCGGTGGCTGCGCCGTCGGCGCCGCCGACATCGCGCCGCAAACCCCCACCCAGTTCAACCCGATGGTCTCCTTCGCGCCCCTGGTGAAGGCCATCGAGCCGGCGGTCGTGAACGTCTACGTGACGTCCCGCAAGACCATCAATGTGCCGCCCCAGTACCAGATGATGTTCGGGCTCCCCGACCAGCAGGAGCGGGTCCAGCAGGGCCAGGGCTCGGGCTTCCTCATCTCCTCCGACGGCTACATCCTCACCAACAACCACGTCGCCGAGGGGGCGTCCGAGATCAAGGTCAAGTTCGCCGACGGGGGCGAGTACGTCGCGACCATCGTGGGCGCCGATCCCACGTCCGACGTCGCGCTGCTCAAGATCGACGCCAAGAAGGCCCTCCCCTGGCTGAAGTTGGGAGAGTCGGATGCGCTGCAGGTCGGCGACTGGGTCATGGCCGCCGGGAATCCGCTGGGGCTCGGGCACTCGGTCTCGGTCGGGATCATCAGCGGCAAGGGGCGGTTCATGCCGGACCTCCCGCTCGACGAGTTCATCCAGACCGACGCGAGCATCAACCCCGGCAACTCGGGCGGCCCGCTGCTGGCGCTCGACGGCACCGTGGTCGGCATGAACACCGCGATCATCCAGGGCGCCAACTCGGTCGGCTTCGCCATCCCCGCCAGCCACATCGCCGGGATCGTGACCCAGCTCCGCGAGAAGGGGAAGGTCGAGCACGGCTACCTGGGGATCGAGATGGCGGCGCTCACCGAAGACGGTCGGAAGCAGCTCTCGACCAAGGGAGGGGTCCTGGTCACCAACGTGGTCGGCGACGGCCCGGCTGCGGCGGCGGGCGTCAAGCCCGGCGACGTCATCCTGACGGTCGGCGGGCGTGAGGTGGCCGACAACCGGGCCTTGCTGCAGGCGGTCGCCAGCCAGCCCCCGGGCGCGAAGGTCGAGGTGCGCGTGCTCCGGGACGGTAAGGAGCGGACCATCGCGGTCGTGCTCGCGAGTCGGCCCGACAAGGCCGCCGCGATCGTCCCGCAGGGGCGCTGACGAACCGCGGTGGTCGCCGCGGAGTAGTCGGTTCAGCCGCGGGTCGGCCGTCCGATACGGAGGCGTGGTCCTCCTCCTCCTGCTCGCGTGCGCCCATCCGGTCGCTCACCTGGCCTACGATCCGCTCGCCAGCCGGGTCATCGCCCCGCTGGTCGGGGGTGAGGTGCTGGTGGCGGGGTCCGTCACGTCGCTCTCGGTGCGCAACGCGGCGAACCACGTGGTGTGGGTGAACGAGGTGGACGTGGTGCCGGCCTCGGCGGC
>JAYVAS010000874.1:0-28838 GCA_043750895.1 Pseudomonadota bacterium | reverse complement strand
CGCCCGCTCCCGCACCGGCCGTACCGGCTCGCCGCGATGACGTCGATGACGGCGCCCACCGCGCCCGCTTCGAGGGGCTCGGGCGCCGCGTGGGTGTCGCACAGCGCGGCGGTGTAACTGGCGTCGCAGGTGGCCCAACCCGTGGCGCAGGCAGCCACCAGCCCGTCGCACACCGACACCGCGTGCACGGCGTCGCAGCCATCCCCCTCGGGGTCGTAGCAGACCGCCGCGTCGCCCAACGCCGTGCCGCCGTCCCGCAGCACCCGCATCACGTCGTGCGCACTCAGGTCCGGCGCGTGGGTGCGGACCACGGCCGCCGCCGCGGCGACCGAGACGTTGGCGGCGGACGTACCCGAGACCGGGTCGAGCCAGTCGCCGTCGCCGGTGTTCCACGCCGAGAGGTGGGCCGCGGGCCCGGCGTGCAGGGTGGTCGCGTCCGGACGTTGGTTCGCGAGGGTACGCTGGCCCCCGTCGAGGCCGGAGACCCCGTAGACCAGCGGCCGGTACACGGTCTCGACGAGGTCGGTCGCCGTGGTGGTGACGTCCCAGGTGGACGAACCGCACTCGGCCGCGGCCGGAGCCGGCTCCGTCTCCCAGGCGGCCGGGTACAGCGGGCCACCCGCGTCGGCGGCGGTGATGGGGGTGTCGGCGTTGCCGACCGCGGCGACCACGAGCACGTCCTTGCAGGCGGCCCAGGTCAGGGCGTCGTGGACGGCAGCGGCGGGCGCGTCGAGGGTGCCGGCGCCACCCGCCTCGGGGTGCCACCCCAGCGAGAGGCTCACGACCAGCGGGCCCGCGTCTCCCGCGGCGTAGTCGGCCTCCCACTCGGTCACCGCGGCGTGGATGGCACGGGCGAGGTGGGCCTGGGAGCCGAAGTTCCCGCCGTCGGGCTCGGCGACGAAGTCCGACCCGTCCCAGGTCAAGCCCAGCGCGAGCTGAGTCGCGATCTCGGCGCCGCAGGTCGGGGAGGCGTCGGCGTCGTCATCGCAGACGGCGCGCTGCGCGAGGGTGGCCATGTACCGCCCGTGGGGGTTCACGCTGCTGGCGTCCTCCACCACCTCGACGCTGCCGGCCTCGTGCGTGGCGGAGGTGTCCACGATGGTCAGTCGGGCCGCGGGTGTCGGAACGGCGACGTAGGCCGGGACGGGGCGGATCTGGGCGACATAGCTCTCGGCCAGCGTCTCCGGGGTGCCCTCCGTCAGCGCGGCGACCACCGCGAGATCCGGGACGGCACCCAACGAGCGCGGGTCGGCGGCGCCCGAGCTGCTCCGCTCCAACAGGCAGGTGCGGGCCAGCCCCGCCGGGAGGCCGCTGCCCTCGAAGAGTGAGGTGACCGTCCACCCCTCGAGCGTGATGCCGTCACAGGTGTCGCCGAGGCTGCCCCGGAGCACCCAGCGGTCCGCCATCTCCGCGTCGGCGAGGGTGAGCCCGTCGCCGCTGATGCGCGCGGCGGAGCGGGTCGGAGACGCCGCGTGGTCCAGGCCAGGATTGGAGGCGCACCCGAAGAGGAGGAGCGTGAGCATGGTGGACCGGGGTTCGCGATGGGTGGCGCGATTCTGACACGGCCCGCGACAATTCAGGGGACCCACACCCGAAACGCCGCCCAGTCGGCGTCTCCGGCGGCGCGCAGGGCCAGCTGGGCGGTGCGGGTGGCCTCGACGAGATCGGCGCTCCCGGCGTCGTAGAGCGTGCCCGCGAGCCGCTCGGCGGCCCGGTCCGAGACGGGTCGACTGGTGGCGACCACGACTGACGCACCCCGCGCCACGAACGCCTGGGCGAGCCCCCAGCCTTCGACCGCGCCCGACTCGCCCCGCCCCGATGCACAGGCCGAGAGCACGACCGAGGCGGGCACCCGAGGCAGAGCCAGGACGTCGCCGACCCGGAACACGCCGTCCGCGAGCGAGAGTCCGGCCTCCCAGACGTCGCCATCACGGGTCGTGGCGTGCCCCGCGTAGTGGAAGCTGTCGGCCTCGGCGAGCGCGGCCCGGACCGCGTCGACCCGCGCTGACCCGCCGACGAGCTCGTCAGCCTCAGCCCAGGCCGCACGAACCACCGCCGCTTCGGCGCGGGCCCCGGGCAGATCACCCGTCGGGTCGGCGACGAGCAGGCGTCGATCCCCGAGACGGGGCGGCGCGGGCCCGAGGTCGAGCGACCAGACGACCGCGCGGGCCGCCAACAGGGGCGCCCCGTCGAAGGGAAGGGTGTGGAGGTCTCGCTCGCGCAGCGAGCCCCAGGGGAGGAGCACGACCCGACGGGCGGCACCGATGGTGTCGGCGAAGGGCGCGAGGAGATCGGCGTCGGCGGCGAACCGCGCCACCTGCACGCCGTGGGGGTCGGCGGCGAAGCCCACCCAGCCCTCGGGGACCGGTACCCAGAGGAGGAGCACGTCGCCCGGCGCGGGGGGCGGAGGGACACCGGCGACGGTCCCCCCGAGGGCGGCCATCGCGTCGTCCAGGGCCCCACGGGCGGCCCGTTCCCCGGCTTCGTTCGCGGTACGCCGGCCCTCCAGCTCGGCCACCGACAGCCGCCAGGCGTCGCGCGACGCGGTCTCGAGCTCGGCGCGCAGGCCACGATAGCGCGCCACCGCGTCATCCCAGCGTCGTTGAGCGGCTGGGTCGAGCGCCTCCAGGCGCGCGCGGACGTTGTTCGCCCGCAGCAGGTAGGCGCGCGCGGCGCGGGCGACCGCGAACGCCTCCTCGGGTCGGTCGAGGGCCAGGAGCGCCTGGACCTGCCGGGCCGGGATGCCGTCTCGCGCCGAGAGAAACGCCGCCGCGCCGGCGTCGAAGGGGACCAGCCCGACCCCGCTCCACACCGCGGATTGGGCAGCGGCCCAGTCCGCCACCGCCTCCTCGCGGCGTCCGGCCGCCCAACGCGCCGCGGCCCGTCCATCCAGCGCCTGCGCCTCGGCCTCAGGCCCGCCGCGGAGGCGGGCGAAAGCCAGGGCCCGGTCGAACGCGGCAGCGGCGGCAGTGGGATCGCCGGAGGCGAGCAGGAGTCGGCCGTCGATCTCGGCCACCCAGGCGTTGTAGAGCGGGTCCCCGCCGGGCTGCGCGGCCGCCGCGGCGGCGAGGTGGGTCCGGGACGCGGACGGGTCACCGCGGAGCAGCGCGCCGAGGGCCCGGTTGACCTCCACGTTGGCACGTTCCCGGGCGGGGTGCCCGCAGCGTGCGTGTACGTCGGCGGCGGCGTCGAGCAGCGCGTCCACCTCGGTCGCGGGCGGAACCTGCGACCCATAGGCGTCGAGCAGCAGAAACCAGGACAGCGCCGTCCGACGCGCGGCGGCGCCGGCGTCGGAAGCGCATTCGCCGGTGATCGGGGTGGTGTCGACCAGCAGCCGCTGGGCCGCCGCGGCGTCCCGGGGCCTCCCGAGCTCGGCGGCGAGCACCGCCCGCTGCTCGCGCGCGGCGTCCCGTTCGGCGACGAGGCCGACGCGCTCGGCGGCGGATTCGGCGGCGTCCAGCGCGACCGTCGCCGCCCGGTAGTTGCCCGTCCGGCGGTGGAGCAGCGCCCGGTGCCAGGCGGCACCCCACACCAGCGCCCCGTTCTCGCTCGCGGTGGGGACCGCGTCGAGGTGGGCGCGGACCCGGGGGAGCGACCCCTCGGCCCCGAACATCACCGAGGACAGCGCGCAGCGCGCACGGGCGGCGTCGAAGGGGCGCCCGGCAGCGTCGAACGCGACGGCCGCGGCCTCCATCCGCGTCACCCCGGCCTCGCGGGCCCCGGCGCGCAGGTCACAGCCGGCCGCGACCCACAACGTGGTGGCCCGCTCGGTGGGGTCGGTGATCCCCGGGAGGCGCGCGTCCGCCGCGGCACGGCACGCGTCGGGAGTCATCGCCCGGAGCTCCTGCTCCCAGGGGCGCTCCGGCCGGCGGATCAACTGCAGGGTGGCGACCGCCCCGTTGGCGCGCACCACGAACGGGCCCGGCGAGGGTGCGACCAACACCACCCGCGCGCCGCCCGCGGCGGACTCGACCGTCGCCCCGTCGGGGGCTCGGACCGAGGTGGGGGGCGCTGCGACCCAGACCCGCAGCGGCTCGTCGGGGGTCAGCTCACAGCCACCGACCACCTCCGCGCAGCCTGCGTACAGGACCGGTAGGGGCGGCGCATCGGCACACCCGGCGGCGAGGAGCAGGGGGAGGAGGAACGGGGACACCGGGGCGGCGTATCGCGCAGGGGGCGGCGGATCCGCGGGTCAGGGGTCGACCACGATCCGCGCACGCAACACCGTCACCGGCGCCGTGCCCTCGGGCCGACGGAGGGTGACCTCGACCTCGGCACCTCCCGCCGGGAGCGTCCCGTCGAACACCGCCGCCAACCGCACCGCGCCGCCCGGCGAGACCTCGACCGTGCCCGGCCAGGGGATCGCCGCCCCACCGACGTCCGGCCGGATCACCGCCTCCGCCACCACGGGGCCGTCGACCGAAACCGCCGGTCGTGCCAAAAGCGCGAGGCGGCTCCCCACGCTGACGTGCGGGACGCCGAGCTCGGGTGTGCCGCGCATTCCCTGGTCGCCGCCGGAGACCTCGATCGTGTAGGCCGGGAGCGCGCCGGACTCCCCCCCTGGAACGAGGAGCGCCACCCCCACCGCCGCGGCGAGCGCCAATCCCACCCCGACGGCCCACCGGGCCCGGGACCGTGGAACGAACGGGATGACCTCGGCGACGGGCGACGCGTCCGGTGTTTCGCTGGGGTCGGCCGTCCGGCCGGACGCTGCGGAGACCCGGGCGGCCAGCGCGTCCGCGAAGGGCTCGCCGAGCGGCTCGAAGAGAGGCCCGAGCGCCGCGGCCTCGGGTCGGGCGCGCAGCTCGGTCTGGGCCGTCGGATCGAGCTCGCCGCGGGTCAGGGCATCCCACGCGGGGTCCGGCTCGGGGGGTCGCTCCCGCGCCAGGCGGGCCAGGGCGGAGACGGGGTCGTCGCTCATTCGGGCCTCCGGGGCGCGGGGTCGGCCTCGACCGCCAGACGGGTGCGGATCAACTTCTCGAGGCGGCTGCGCCACGCGTACACCGCGTCGCGGCTGAGCCCGGTGCGGGCCACCACCTCGGCGGCGTCGAGGTCCTGAACGACCAACAGGTCGAAGAGCTCCAACCCCATCGGCGAGAGGGTGTCCTCGAGCCACGCCAGCACCGCCGCGAGCGTCTGCCGCGACGTGACCCGGCCCTCGGGGGTGTCCATGTCGGGGAGCAGCGGCCCGAGGTCCTCGGTGGGCTCCTCGGTCCAGGGGCTGTGACGACGGGTGCGGAGCAAGGAGAGCGCCTGCCGCTGGGCGACGAGGCCGACGAAGTTCTCGAGAGAGAGGCCCCGCTCCGGGCTCCAGGCTGCCAGGACGCGCCCCCCATGGGCGAAGAGCGAGAGCAGCACCTCCTGGGTGAGGTCCGCCACCTCCTCCCGCAGGTTGCGACGCGCCCCCGGGCGACCGTGCCGGGCGAGACACCGCGCGACGCGGGCCTGGATCACGGGGACGAGGCGCCCCACCAGGAGCCGCGTGGCGGCGACGTCTCCCGCGAGCGCGTGGTCGCGGAGGCGGCGATCGTCGGCGCGCACGTGCACCCACGGCAGGTATCTCGCCGTCGTGCGCGCTGAGCGCGTCCACGCGAGGTCTATCGATGGGGGGTTTCCGACCATACAGACTCCAGCCGACCCGGGCCGACACAGGTCACTTCGCGGACCGCGGGCCAAACCTGACATCCCGAAGCGAAACAAAAAATTCTTCGCATGACTGTCAGGACCGGGCAGGTCTGGCGAACACCCAGACAGGGCAGACGCCCCGACGGCCCCACCGGGCTGTCACCCAACCCTCATGTCAACGGAGTTCCCATGTTCCGCAAGTCCCTGTACCTCGGCCTCGCCTCCTCCGTCCTCTGGTCCTCCGTCGTGTGGGCCGCGCCGGTGCCCATCACCGGCGTCACCCAACAGGACGACGCCATCACCGTGCTCGCCAACGCGGTGCAACGCACCCTGTCCGAGGACGACGCGACCGTGGCGGCCCTGGTAGCGGTCTACGAACAGGTACCCGCGCGGATCGCGCGTGCCGGCGCCGACGGCACGGTGACGCGCGCCGAAGCGTACCAGGTGGCCGCCTGGACCGCCGGGGCCCTCGCCGCCGTCGACGCCGACTACTACGCGGCGCTGTGCGCCGACGGCGGCCTCCCCGAGCTGTGTGTGGACACCACCACCGACGCCCGGGTGTGGGCCAGCGCGGTCGCCGCCGACAGCATCTTCAACGTCCTCGACGCCGGCACCGCCGCCGAAATTGCCGCCGCATGGGACGGCGGGACGCTCACCGACGACGGCGAGACCTACGCCGCGTCGGGCACCGACGTGGGAGGGGCCATCGGTGGAGCGATCGGGGTCATCGTCGGCGCGCTGTTGGGCGGCGTCGCCGGGGCGACCGCCGGGTTCGCGATCGGGAAAGCGCTCGGCGGATTGATCGGCAAGATCCTCGACGGCGGCGGCGACGGCGGCGGCGGCGACGGCGGCGGTGAAGAGGGGGGCGAAGAAGGCGGCGATGACGGCGGCGACGACGGCGGTGACGACGGCGGCGACGACGGGGGCGACGACGGTGGTGGCGAAGGCGACGCGGGATGAAGTGAAGGCGGGGCCTCGCCGTCGTCCGGCGGCGCTGCGCGCCCTCGTGGGGCCACGATGATCCCCACCTCCCGCCTGGGCCGCGCCGGTCGGATGCTCGGCTCGGCGCTGGCCCCGAACGCCGGCGCCCTCACCCTGGGCCGCCTCAAGGGCGGGGCCCACAAGCTCGGCCAGACCCTCGCGCTGGTCGCGGACAGCATGCCCGCCGAGCTCCGCGGTCGGCTCGGGGGCCTGTTCGCGCAGGCCGAGCCCCGTGCGTGGGACGAGGTCGCGCCTGCTCTGGTGGACCTCCCCAGCGGCCTCCTCGCCGACATCGAACACACGCCTTTCGCCGCGGCTTCGATGGGGCAGGTGCACCGGGGCACGCTCCACGACGGCCGCCCCGTCGCCGTCAAGATCCTCTACCCGGGCGTGGCCGACGCGCTCCGCGCCGACCTCGACAACCTGCACACCGCGGCGCTTCCGGCCCGCTTCGTGACGGGCGGGGCCGAGATGCTGGCCGGACTCCGGGGCGCGCTGCTCGGCGAGCTCGACCTCCGCGTAGAGGCCGGCCACGCCCGCGCCATGGCCCGGGCCGTGGCGCCATGGCCCCGCCTGCACGTGGCCGAGCCCGTCTTCGCCACCGAACACGTGCTCGTGGCCGAGCTGCTCGTCGGCCCCACCCTCCACAGCGTGCTCCGACCCGAAGGCCGCGGCCCCATTCGCGCTCGGGGAGGCGCTGGCGCGGGTACGATGACCACCATGATCCTCCTCTCCCTCCTGGTCGCCTGCGTTCCCAAGGGTGCCGACACGCAGCCGGAGCGGCCGCCCTTCGAAACGGGGACCACACCGGCGGACACGGCGCCGACCACCACCGAAACCGGTGACGATACGGCGACCGACACCGGCGAACCGGTCGCGCCGTTGGTGCTCGACGACGTCCAACCCCGGATCGTCGACCCGGCGGGCGGCTCCCAGGTCGTGGTGCGCGGGTCGGGGTTTCTCGCCACCGAGCTACATCCGGCCGTGAGTCGGGTGACGATCGGCGTGGTGGAGGCCGACGACGTCGAGGTGGTGTCGGACAGCGAGCTGGACGTCTCGGTGCCGGCCGGGGTCCAGGGGCCCGGGCACGACCTCGTGGTGTGGCGTGGTGACACATCGGCCACCCTGGTCGGCGTGTTGGAGGGGTGGAGCCCGGCCGAGATCACCGGGGCCCGCCTGTTCGACGCGGGCGTGGGGGTGACCACCTCCGGGGAGGGCTCCAGCTACGAGTGGCAACGCCTCACCGCGGAGATCGCCCCCGATTGGCGGGGCCGGGACGGGAACACCACCACCTGGCTCCCCTCCACGGGACGTTATTGGATGGTGGCCGGTTGGAACGGCTACCAGGAGCCGGACGGGTTCAGCCACGTCCCCCCCGACGCCGTGTACCCGCTGCAGAACACCACCGACGAGGTCTGGTCGAGCCCCGACGGCGTGGAATGGACCCTCGAGGTCCCGCACGAGACGGGCCTGTTCGAGCGACGCCACGCACACAACACCGTGCTGTGGAACGACCAACTCTGGATGGTGGGCGGTGACACCCACCAGGGCTACTACAACCACGACGTCGTACGTTCCACCGACGGCGTCGACTGGACGGTGGTGTTGGGGCCCGGAACCACCGACCCCCCGTGGGAGGATCGCGCGCTCCAGACGATCGGGGTCTACGACGGCCGACTCTGGATGGCCGGCGGCCAGGATCTCACCGGGCCGATCGAGGACTACACCTACCACAACGACGTCTGGGTGACCGAGGACGGTACCAACTGGACACAGGTGGCTCCCGACCGTCCGGCCTCCGACACGGTTTGGGAGGGCTGCGGGGTGCTGGACGGTCTGGTGGAGTTCAGGGGCGAGATGTGGCTCGTGGGCTGCGCCTGGGAGCGGGAGGACGCGAGCGGACACGCGATGTTCAACGACGTGTGGTCCACGACCGACGGCGTGAGTTGGACGCGCCACGCCGAGCCGCCCTGGGCCGGGAAGATCTGGCCCAACGTGGTGGTGTGGGACGACCGCCTGTGGATCCTGTTCGGGTACACCTACGGGGACACCGCCGGCGGCTGGCCCGCGGGCAACGCCAACGAAGCCTGGTACTCGGATGACGGCGAGACGTGGACGGCGCTCGGCCACGACGTGCCGGTCCCAGGCTCCCACGCGCAGGGGGTGGCGGTGACCGACGACGCCCTCCTGCTCGCGGGTGGCAACTACAGCTTCGGGTTCGGCGCCGGTTGGGACAAGTCCACCTGGCGACTGGTCGCATTCCACGGTGACTGGGTGGAGTCGTGGGAGGACCGGGGCACGGACGCCCGGGTCGTCAGCCCCGTCGACGCGGACGCCCGGCCGGTCCTCGTCGCCGACGCGTTCGGCGCGGGACGCCCCGGCCTGCAGTTCGACGGCTCGAGCGATGCCCTCTCCCTCCCCGACCCGGCCGGGGAGGCGCTGCCCAGCGGGTCCTCGCTGTTCTGGGTGGGGCGTGCGCCCTACCTGCCCAGCCCCTGGGCCTGGGAGGACCTCTACGCGCCGGTCTCGACGGTGGTGGGCGGGCCCGTGGCGAGCGGCGCGCCGGTCGCTTCGGCCGGGTACACCGAAGGGGCCCTGGTCTACGTGAACCTGGACGACGCGCCGGGCATCTACGGAGAGCCCTTGTACAGCCGGGTCGTGCTCGGCGAGGGGCTGGCCGAGGGGCCCGGCGCCGTCCACGTGCACGGCGTGACGCACGCGCCGGACGGCACCGTGTCGGGGTGGGCGGACGGCATGGCCATCGGCGGAGGGGTGGCGGACTACGGGGCGCCGCGCGCCTGGTCCGCCATCGGGGAGGGCATGGAAGACGGCTACTACGGCCCGAACACCCGCTTCGAGGGCACGCTGGGAGCGGTGCTGGTGGTGCCGGAGGTGCTCGACGCAGCCACGATCGACCGGGTACAGGCGTGGGCGCAGGGGCGGTTCGGGGCGCCGTGAGGGGGGTGGAGGGCTACGGGCTACGGGCTACCCACACCTCCACCCCGGGCTTCGACGCCTTCACCGTAAACCGCACCGCGCCCGCCGGCGGAACCAGCTCCACCCGCCCCGACACCGGCTCGGACCCCAGCTCGACGTAGTCCCGATCGACCCACGCCAGCGTGACCGGGCCGTGGGTCTGTAGCACGAGGCCCGTCGGCGACGCGACCGGTCGGCTGCGCATCGCGATCTCGGGGACCAGCACGAAGCCGCGGGAGCCGATGGTCTCCGGAACGGCCCCGAGCGTCAGCGCGAGCGCGGTCTCGGGGTCGCCGAAGACCGGATCCGCCGCGTACAGCGCGGTCGCCCCCGTCAGGTCCCCGTCGTCGGCCAGCATCCGCGCCGCGTGCCAGCGGATCGCCGCGTGCTCGGGAAGGCGGTCCACCAGGGCGAGCCACCGGGCGCGCACGGTCTCCCCGTCGGCCCACGGGAGTCCGTCGCGGCACCGCCAGGTGTGGCGGCGGGTCTCCGCCCGGATGGTCTGCTCCACCCGATAGGGCGCCATAAACCGTTGGAAACGCGGACTGAACGACAGATGGTCCTTGAAGTAGCGGCGCACGCAGGCGAGGGGGTCGTCGCCGGCGTACCGGGCGTCCACCTCCGGCGAGCCGTCGGACCCCGCCCGCGCCCATGCACCGTCCGTCAATCCCACCGGGTCGACCACCCGCAGGTCGGGAACGAGGGAAGGGATCCCGACGTCGCCGGTCTCGTAGCGGGCACCGGCGGGGATGCGATGGACGATGAACTGGAGGTCCTCGAAGAGGGGGACCTGGAGGGTGTCGGCGACGGGATCGCGGAACCGGAGGGCCACGCCCGGACCCCGCAGCGGCGCGAGGAGGAGGAGCGGCGTCAGCACCAGCAACAGCCGCCCCGCGCGCGGTCGCGGCACCCCCGCGTAGGCGAGCACCGCGATGCCCGCGACGATCCCGGGTAGCAGCATGCGCGTCTCCCCCATCCAGTCGCCGCGCATACGTACCAGCATGGCGAGGTGCAGGAGGAGCGGCGCCCACGCGAGGCCCCAGGTGCGCCAGGTGCCGCGCCACGTCGCCGCCGCAGCGACCAGGACCGGGAGCGCCACCAACAGCTCCACCCCCGCCTGCGACAGGCCCGACCACACCGGGTCGGACCCGTGCGACTTGGCGAGGACGGTGTTCGGCACGAGGGCTCCGAAGTACCCCCACCGGGCGAGGTGGTAGGCGCCCAGGGCCGCCAGCGCCCCGAAGGCCCGACGATCCCGCCGGACCAGCGCCGCGGCCACCACGTAGAGGCTGCCCTCGGGACGCGTGAGCGCCGCGAGCAGCAGCGCCACCCACCCCGTCGACCCCGGGCGCGCCACCGCGCCCCACCCGAACCAGAGCAGGGCGGCGAAGGTGGTGGTCTCCATCCCCAGCACCGACCAGGCCGCCAACGCCCCCCACCCCCCGACCGCGAGCACGAGCCAGGTCCCCATCCAGGTCGGCGGCGCCCGACGATGGACCGCGCCCACGATCCCCACCGCGGCGGCGAAGGACAGGGCCTTGCTGAACCAGGTGACCGGGAGCTGGGCCACGCGGCCGGTGGCGAGGAGCAGCACCCAGAGCAGGTTGGAGTAGCCCTCCACGCGCTCGCCGGTGGTCCAGGTGAGCCCCTCCCCCGCGAGCAGGCGCAGCGCGTAGGTGTAGGAGATGTAGACGTCGTCGACGACGAGGTGCAGCGACGGCCACGCGCCGACGACCAGGAGCAGCAGGGAGACGGGGAGGCGCAGACGCAGACGGGTGCCCGGGGAGGTACCCCTACCTCGGAGCGGGGAGACGGTCCGCACCGAGGGTGAGGTGGAGGGCGCTCCGGCCGGGCGGCGCGGCGACCAACCCCGGCACCCAGGCGGCATAGGCGGGGAGGAACCGTTCCACGTAGTCGCGCGCCTGATCGTCGGTGAGGGTGGCCTCCCCCCGCGCCCGTCGGATCTGCTCGCTCTCCACCCGCCACTCCACCACCTGCCGGGGGTGGGCCATGGTCAGGACCACCATGGTGTCGAGCAGCTCGTGCCACGCCGCGTACGCCGCCAGCCGCTGGTTGGGGACCGCCAGCTCCGGCGGCACGGGACCGGGGCGAAAGCCCAGCATCCACCCCTCGAGGATGATCACGTCCCACGGGCCACACACCCGTCGCCCACCAGGGGTCCGATCCCCGCGCCCCTGATGGGCCGACTTGTCGTAGACGGGCAGCAGCGCCTCGCCGCCCTGCTTCAACGCGCGCAGGGTGCGGACGCCCAGGTCGACGTCGTGCGTCCCCGGGTACCCGCGCAGCTCCAGGAAACGATTCCCCGGAAAGTCCGCCGCCACCGCCTGCTGTTCGGCGTACGTCAGGTAGAAGTCGTCCACCGAGACCGTCACCGCCCGCCGGCCGGCCGCGCCCAACGCCGCCACCAGCGCCGCGGCGAGCGTGCTCTTTCCGCCGCCCTGCGGCCCGCTGATCCCCAGCATCAGCGGCGGCTCCGGCTGCAGTTCGCCCTGCGCGAGGACCCACACGGCGACGGGCAGGTAGAGGCGATCCACCCGGTCGGGAGCGTAGCCGGCGGCGAGCAAGGCGGGGCGCATGCGGAGCTCCGGGGGCGGTCGTCGCGTACAATCGGGCCTCACCGGAGCCGCCCGTGTCCATCGTCCTCTACCACCACCCCTACTCGCGCGCCGCCAACATGATCTGGGCGCTCGAAGAGGTCGGCGTGCCGTACACGCTGCGCACCGTCAACCTGATGGCCGGCGAGCAGAAGTCGCCCGAGCTGCGCGCGCTCAACCCGATGGGCAAGCTGCCGGTGATGACCGACGGCGACGCGGTGGTGTCGGAGACCTCGGCGATCTGCATGTACCTGGGCGATCGCTACGCGCTCGGCCGCCTCACCCCCGCCCTGGACGACCCGATGCGCGGCGCCTACCTGCGCTGGTGTGTGTACCCCTCGGCGGTCATCGAGCCGGGCTGCACCGCGAAGGGCGCCGGCTGGGACTACCGACCCGGTCAGGTCGGGTGGGGCAGCTACGAGAGCATCGTCGAGACCCTGGAGGGGGGCCTCGCCGACGGGAAGTGGTTGTTGGGCGAGCGGTTCACCATGGCGGACGTCCTGGTGGGAGGCTCCCTGCGGTGGATGGTCAAGTTCAAGATGATCGACCCCCGCCCGGCGTTCCTGGCGTACATCGAGCGTTTGGAGCAGCGCCCCGCCCTGCAGACCTCCGATGCTCGGAACAACACGATCCGGGTGGAGCTCGGGCTGGGGTGAGGGGGGACCGGCTACATGCCGCCCATGCCCGCCTCCCAATCCGCTGCCCCCGCCGCGCGCGTTCGCCTTCGTCCCGCCGGACCCACCCTCCCGCCCGTAGAAGCGGTCGGCGCCCACAACGCCTGGTGGGAGGACATCTTCCACAACGTGCTCACCATGTCCTGGTGGCAGTTCTTCGCGTGGATCGGGGTCGCCTTCACCTGTCTCAACCTGGTCTTCGCCATCCTCTACTGGCTGGTCCCCGGCTGTATCGGCAACGTCCCCGAAGAGGGCAACCGCCTGGAGCACCTGTTCTACTTCAGCGTCCAGACGATGGCGACCATCGGCTACGGCGGGATGCTCCCGGTCACCCGATACGGCCACGTGTTGGTGGTCATCGAGGCCATCTCGGGCATCCTCAGCACCGCCGTCGTGACCGGCCTCACCTTCTCCAAGTTCGCCCGCCCCGTCGCGCGGGTGTTGTTCGCCGAGCGCCTCGTCGTGACCAGCCGCGACGGGGTCCCCCACCTCCAGGTGCGGATGGCCAACTGGCGGCGCAACCAGGTGGTCGAGGCGCGGCTGAAGGTCATGTTGCTCCGCACGCAGATCACCGCCGAAGGCGAAGTGATGCGGGTCCCGGTGGAGCTGAAGCTGGTGCGTGACAGCACCCAACTCTTCTGGCTGACCTGGACGGCGATGCACAAGATCGACGCCGGCAGCCCCTTCCACGGCCCCGGTGCGATGGACACCCTCCGCGCCGAGGACGCGCAGTTGTTCCTGTCCTTCCAGGGCCTCGACGCCACCATGGGGCAGACCATCCACGCGAGCACCCGTTACACCCTCGACGACATCGTGTGGAACGCGCGCTACGCCGACGTCCTGCACACCAAGGGGGAGGTCCGCAGGATCGACTACACCCGCTTCCACGAGGTCATCGAAGAGGCACCACCCGGCCCCAGCCCCGAGACGCCGGTGGGGTAGACTCGGGCGGTGATCCTCACCCTGCTCCTTGCCTGCACCGACGACGGCGACCTCATCCGGGCCGGCAAGCCCGACGGCAGCGCCACCCCGACGGACGCGGGGGACGCCGACACCGACGCCGACGCCGACACCGATGCCGACGGCGATGCGGACGCCGACACCGACACCCACACCGAACCCTTCGTGGGGACCTACCCGGACCAGCGGGTGGGGATCTTCTACCTGGTCTGGCACGCCTACGCCTACGACGCCGTGATCCGCACCGCCGGCTACACGGTGGAGGACAGCATCCGGAGCGACGGGTTGGACTTCTCCGACCTCGTGTACGACGCGGGGCTGTATTCGGAGGCCGCGGCGTTCCATTGGCACCAGGAGCCCGCCCTCGGCTTCTACAGCTTCTACCGCCCGCGAGACGGCGAAGCGGCCTACCCCGAGCCCGACGCGGTGGCCGAGTTCCCCGACATCCGCACCGTCGCCCAATCGCACGCCACCACGCTGTGGGACGCCGGCATCGACTTCGTCTACGTGGACCTCACCAACCTCCCGTCGTGGAGCAGCTTCTCCGACGTGTTGGGGGTGCGGCCGCTGGAAGTGCTCGTCGAGGAGTGGGGAGCCATGCGGGCCGAGGGCCGCGCGACCCCGCAGATCGCCGCCTGGATGCCGGTCACCGACGTGGGCAGCGCCGAGCCCTTGTTCCGCCGAGTGCTGGACGTCTACGATGCCGCGCCGGCCGACCTGATCTACACCGACGACGCCGGGCAGCGCGTCCTGTTCGTGGTGGCGAGCACGTCGATGGACCCGGCGGGCCTCGCGGAGATCGCCGGGCGCGGAGTGCTGACGGTACCGCTGTGGGGGAACATGCCCCAATCCAGCCTGGACGCCGGCTGGGCCGGCTGGATGCAGCCGTGTACGGTCGGCGGGGACTTCACCACCTTGGTGACCCCCACCTCCGCCTGCAACCAGTTCTACACCACCACCTCCCCGCTGGGGACGGTGGTGTCGGCCAGCCGCAGCTTCCAGTTGGGGTACGCGAGTCTGCCCCTGCAGGCGTCGGGCCGATTGGGGGGACTCACCTTCCAGAAGCAGATGGAGACGGCGTTCGCGGTGCAGCCGGACGTGTTGATCGTCAACGCGTGGAACGAGCACATCGCCCAGCCGCAGGCCAATCCCTACGACGCCGGACTCGGGGAGATGCGCCGCAGCATGGGCGAGACCGGCGCCACCGACGACACCCGCGACTGGCTCTGGGTGGACACCTATGGCAGCGACCTAAACCGCGACTTCGAGCCGACGGTGGAAGACGGCGGCGCCGGTTTGTCGCTCCTGCAATCCTGCCTGCGGGTGTACCGCACCGGCACGCGGAGCTGCGCCGACGCCTCGGAGGCCTGTTGTCAGTTGGACGAGGGCCGGACCCTGGTCCGCAGCGTGCGCGTGCGGGGCGGCCTCACCACCGGGGACCACGTCCCGACGGCGGACGCCGCCGAGGTCACTGCGTTGGTGGCGACGGGGAGTTGGGAGGAGGTGTGCAACCCGCACTACGGCCCGCCCGGGCTGTGCGGCGGCGGCACCACCCCCGACGGGCCTTTTCACCTCTACCCCAACGGTGGCGACGGCCGGGTCGGCATCTACCGGTGTTACAGCGGCGCCGACCATTTCATGAGCACCGATGCCACGTGTGAAGGCCGCACCGCGGAGAGCCTGCTCGGCTACGCCGCCACCACCCGCACCAGCGACATGCCACGCTACCTGCTGCGCTGTAACGGCGCGGTACACCTCCATGCCCTGGACGCGCCCTGCCCCAGCGGCAGCACCGGGGAGGCGGTGCTGGGGTACGTGCGGTGACGCGGTCCGGGCGCGGGACTACGGCGGTGTGTCCAGGCCCCCGCCGAGAGACCCCCAGCAAACGATCCGGCTATCCTCGTTGGTGAGCGCACAGTTGGTCCCGGCGGTGCCAGCGATCCCGTGCACCGGGATGTCCGGCGGATACAACAAGGGATCGTCTCCCGACGACTCCCGGACGGCGTCGAAGCAGTGCGCGAACCCGTCCTCGTCCACGCCGCACATGAACTCCTCGTTGATGTTCAAGCCGGTCAGGCGCAGATCGGTCTCGATGCCGTATCGCTCTGGCGCTTGGAGGTGACACTCGACGGCCCCGGACTCCTCGACTGCGCAAGCGCCTCCCGTGAACGCCGCCACCTCGACGTACCGGCCCTGGAACTCGGCCACCACCGTCTGCCCCCAATCGCAGTGCATGCGCACCGCGCCCGGCCCATCGATCCAATACGCGCACTCACCGAGCGCGGGGGAGAGGGAGAAGTCCCGGATCGGACCCGCGGGGACGAGGCCGGAGAATCCGGTGCGCCACATGTGAGCCACCGTCTGTCCCGCCCACCGACCGTCCCCCGGACACTCCACCCGTGTCAGCTGCGGAGCAAGGGGACCCACCGCGGCACGCGGCCGGCCAGCGTGTGCGATGGCGAGGGTACCCCTGGGGGACACCCCGCAGGCGGTTTGTTCCCCCATGTGCATCCCGGAGATCGGCCCAACCTCCGACAACGCCTCGCACATCCTCTCGGCCCCACCCCACCCGACAACCGCCCCAGCCGAGTCCAGAGCGCACGCGCCGGCTGATCCGGCCCCCACCTCCCGCCAGCCCGTGGCCTCACCATACGCGGGGGCGAAGGGATCGGCGGGCGAGTCAGGCTTGGCGGCGAACTCGCTCTCACACCCCGCCAACGACACCACCAGGAGGGCCGACAACAGGGTCACGACACGGGGCCGGTGCGAAAGTCCGATTCGTCCTCCACGATCCGGTCCACATCGTAGTGGTGGAAGACGTAGAACCCTTCCAGGCTGGTGGTGAGGCTACCGTAGACGAGGTCGCGCAGAGAGCTCACCGAGCGCAGGTCACTCGCAGTGACGCAGCGTCGAGTGATGTGCGTCGAGTCCGAGTTCGACCCGTACGACACGTAGTCGAGCGCCACCGCGAGGCTCACGCTGTCCCCGAACGCGCAGACGAACCCCTCCCGCGCGAGGGACTCTTCGTCGATGGTCTCGCCGTCGAATACGCGGATCGTCACCCGGGCGCGGACCTCGGTGAGCGCGGTCAACGCGGCCTCGAACCGGAACGCACGGGCGCGAGCGAGGGCATGCTCGTCGTCGCGTTCGACGTAGCCGCTGTCGAACGTCAGGAAGGCGCCGTCGTAGAACGTATAGGCGTGCATCCCCGAGAAAGACGCCAGGCTATCTGGATTCCCCAGCCTGGCACGGTTGGGGAACACCGAGAGGTAGTGCATCATCCCCACCCAATACCGGATTCGAACGTAGCGCCCAGTCCCACTCTCGTCCCTGCGGGTGCCACGGCCCAGCCTGCGCACCGAGTACGCGGCGTAGGGAAGCTTGACCGACACGACGTAGGCATAAGGGCTCTCCTCGCGGTCCACCTCCAACCAAACGAGAGACCTCTGGTTGAGGCTGGGATCACATACCGTGTCCACGCGTTCCCCGTCGCTGCCATAGGTCGCGACGGAATTCGGATCCCGGACCTTGAGGTACGTCCACCCGATGTTCGTGCCGGAAATCCTGAGGTCCCACCGCCACCCTTGGCCCGCAGGATACTGCGCGGTCAACTCCGAAGGCGCCGAAACGGACGCGCCGGCGCCAAGGTAGCCGACTGAGTCCGGCGAGCTCGAGACGCCCTCCACCTCCTGAGAGGGCGAGCACGAGAGGGCGCGGGCGTCACAGCGCTCACCAAAGTCGTCTCCGATGCGCCCATCGTCGATGATGTGACAGCGAGGCAGCCCGACCCCCTCGCCGGGATCGAGTCCCGAGCCGCTGCGGACGACGTTGAGCTCGTTGTCGATCCCGGTGATCCGAACCATGGCCGGGGTTTTGTCCGGCGGCAGATTGAGCCACGGGACCCCATAATTGAACCGAGGGCGCGACAGCCTGGAGCGCCGCGGCGTGGCGGGCCCGCAGCCGCACCCAACCGTAGAACCTGACCCAACGCCCGACGCCGAACCCGGCCGGGGACCGACCGGTCCGCCAGACCCCAACACGCCGCCCCAGTCTACCGGCCCGAACCCCCGTCGCATCACATCCCCCAGGTTTTCACACCGAGCACGGCGCTGCACACCCCGGACTCGAACGTCGTCGCCCCCGCTGCGTTGCCGAAACCGAGCAGAAGCCGCGACTGGAGCATGAAGTTCGCGTTCGGCGGAACAGGGGTGTGACGCGTCGGGCCAGGCAACGCCTGCGTGACGGTGGCGCCGATCTGGAACGGGGGGGGAGCCCAAGGACACTTCCAGCGTCCGATCGAAGCCCGTGGCGTAGAAAATCCCCCAGTTCAGGCTGGGAGTCATCGATTCCGCGACCGTGTAGAGGAATCAGCACCACCCGAGAACGACTTGCCATGATGACCTCCCTTGAAGTAAAGGACCGGAGGCCACCGAAAGCCGGAGGCCACCGAAAGCCGGAGGCCACCCCATCCACACCTTGAGCGAATCACTACTCCTTCCTTACTTTACCACAGGGCCTCGGCGGCGCAAGTGCCGCCGAGGCGTTTTTTCTTCAAACGGCCAGGCCGCTTGTAGGCGCCCCGGACCACGCTGACCCTCACCCCCCTCTACACACCCGCGGATCCTCCGGGTGCGCGGCGAGGCACGCCTCCGCCCAAACGTGGCGCGCCGCGAACCAACCCTTGAGCGCGGCGATCTCGCCCTCGAAGCTGCCGGTGGTGGGCCCGTAGTCGCTCCAACGTTCGTAGTTGCGGGGGGCCGCCTCGGCCAACTCGGCCGCCATCTCGTCGATCACCGCGTCCACGTGCTCGTCGCCGAGTGTGTCGTCCAAGACAACCTGGAGGCGCGGCCAATACACCTCCGCGAACGCGGGGTCGTCGAAGAGGGCGGCGTACCAGCCGTAGGTGAACATCGGCGTGGTGTCGCTGGTCTGGTTGGTGGCGTCCCACCAGGTCGGGTCGGACGCGCGGTCGTCGCTGGTGCATCCCATGGCGCGGTCGAAGTCCCAAATCGGACCGGCGACGATAGTCGACGCGCGGTCCTTGTACATGTGGGAGCTGAGCCGCAGCGCGTCGGGGTTCTTGGCGTACAGGTAGAGGATGTGGTTGTCGATCCAGGCGTCGACGTCGATCATCTCTGCGTAATGGACCCCCTCGTGGGTGTGGTCGGCGGCCACCAACGCGGCGGCGAAGTCGTCGATCACGCCGGAGAGGTAGCTGCTCTGCGCGGGCACGATCTCGTCCTCGTCGGGATCCACGTAGACCAGCGGGTCGGCAAAGGAGAAGGTGCCGCCCGCCGTCCCGGCGTTGAAACCCGACTCGCCGTCGCCCACCCGGTCACGCTTGAACAAGTACCCGCCGGTCACCTCGGGCGAGACCACGTCCGCCTCGGTCATGGGCGTGATCGCCACCCGGTCGGGGCCGATGGTGATGCGCTCCATCAGCACGTAGATGCCCTGGTAGTCGTCCTCCCCGATCGGCTCTCCCTGCCCGACCGCGTACACCTCGACGAAGCGGGTGCGCGGGGCGTAGCGGCCCAGGTCGTTGCTCAGGCGGTAGACGAGCGCGTTGCGGATGAACGCCCGATCGAAGGTGAGCGGGGCGTAGAGCACCCAGTCGGACTCGGCCGGCATGTCCAGGATCGGCTCGGCGTCGTCCTCGTCGCTGTAGGTCTCCCGGAGCTCGAGGGCGTAGGAGCGCTTGGGCTCCCCCGAGGTGCTGGACCCGCGCACCTTGATGGCCGCCCGCGAGGACATCGTCGCCGCGCCGAGCAGCGGCGTCCGCCCGTCCTTCCCGGGCTCGTGGACCTGGAAGGACGTAGGCAGGTAGTCCCGCTCGGCCCGGTCCAACGCACGGTCCGCGTAGATCACCACCAGGGGCAGGTTCGAGTCGAACGCGGCCACCTCCGGGTCCAGCCGCACGTAGCTCTGGGCGTGGTAGCGCTCGCCCCCCTCGGCGTCGCGCCGCAGCACCCGCAGTTCGACCCCGTCCGTCACCGAGACCGGGCCGACGTAGGCGGTGGACTGGTCGGTGGGCAGGGTGCCGTCGCGGGTGTACCAGGCGAGCTCCCCCTTCTGGAGGTCGAGGGTGACCGCGAAGGGTCGACGAAGGTCCCCGCCGACGGGGTGAAGAACGGGACGTCCGGCGGCGCGGTGGCGCCGGAGTCACCGGTGTCGGTGTCGAGCGTCTCGGTGGTGTTGGTGTCGGTGGTCTCGGTGTCGTCGGTGTCGGTGGTTGGAGGGTCGGTTTCCCCGGGGCCTACCGCCACCGCCGCGGGGCCACAGCCCCCCAGCAACAGGGAGGCGGCGAGGGGGAGCCGAATCAGCAACGTAGCCACGACGCGAGGGTACACGCCTCCGCGCCGCTCGGCCAACCGGAGCCGCCGCGCTACGTCGCCGGGTGACCTTCCTTCCCGCCCACGACCGGTACGGCGCCGACCCCGGCCCGAACACCGTCTTCCTCCTCCACGGCATCCTCGGCAACCGCGGCAACTGGCGGAGCTTCGCCCGACGCCTCAGCGCGCAGCTGCCCGGCTGGTGCGTGGTCACCCTGGACCACCGTCACCACGGCGACAGCCGCGGAGCACCGCCGCCCGACACCGTGAACGCCTGCGCCGACGATGTCGCCGCCCTGGCGCAGCACCTCGGGGTGCGGCCGCGGGTGACGGTGGGCCACTCCTTCGGCGGCAAGGTGGTGCTGGCCCACGCCGACCGCCACCGCGACGGCCTGGAGCAGGTCTGGGTGCTCGACGCCCCGCCCGGCACCGGCAACCGAGGGGGCGACGATCACGAGGTGGTGAAGGTGCTCGCCGCCTTGCGCTCGGTCCCCCTCCCCCTGGCGCGCCGCGAGCAGATCGTCACCGAACTGGGCGCGCGGGGGCTTTCCCGACCGCTCGCGGTGTGGATGACCACCAACCTGGCCCCGGTGGACGGCGGCTACGGCTTCCGCTTCGACCTGGACGGCGCCGAACGCCTCATCACCGACTACTTCGGCTTCGACGCCTGGCCGATCCTGGCCCGACCCCGGACGAGCCCCGACATCGTCTGCGTCCGCGCCGAGCGCTCCGACCGATGGGACGACGCCACCCTGGCCCGTTTCGCCGACCTGCCGGACACCGTCCCCACCCGGCTGTGCCTGCTCCAGGACGCCGGCCACTGGCTGCACGCCGACAACCCCGACGGCCTTTTACGGCTGTTCGCGGACCGCTGGACACCGGACGCCCCCCGCGACACGTAGGGAGATGTCCGACCTCCTCGACTCCGACGCCACCGGTCTCGCCCTCCGCATCCGCTCCGGCGAGGTCTCCCCCGCCGAGGCGGTGGACGCCGCCGTCACCGCCATCCAGCGGGTGAACCCCCAGCTCAACGCGGTCGTCCACCCGATGTACGAGACGGCCCGGGCCGAGGCCCGTGGCACCCTGCCCGACGGCCCCTTCCGCGGGGTGCCGATGGTGGTGAAGGACTTCGACGGCTTCGTGAAGGGCGTGCCGTTCACCGCCTCGACGCGGTTCCTCGAGGGCTTCGTGCCCGAACACGACTCCGAGGCCATCGCCCGCTTCCGCCGCGCCGGGCTGGTGTTCTGCGCCAAGACCAACTGCCCGGAGCTGGCGATTCTGGGGACGACCGAGTCCGAGTGGCGCGGCCCCGCCCACAACCCCTGGAACCTCGACCACTCCACCGGCGGCTCGTCGGGCGGCTCGGCGGCGCTGGTCGGCGCACGCGCCGTGCCGGTGGGCCACGGCGGTGACGGCGGCGGCTCCCTGCGCATCCCCGCCAGCGCCTGCGGGCTCGTCGGCCTGAAGGCCACGCGCGGGCGCATCCCGCTCGGGCCCGACTTTGGCGAGGGGTGGGGCGGCTACGTGCAGTGGGGGGTGATGACGCGGTCCGTGCGCGACACGGCCGCGTTCCTGGACGTGCTGGCCGGGCCCATGCCGGGCGATCCCTACGGCGTCGCGCCGCCCGAGCGGCCGTTCGCCGAGGAGGTCGGCGCGCCGGTGGCCACGCTGCGGATCGGGTTCACGACGCGCTCCCTGTACGGCAAGCACACCGACCCGGAGTGCGTGAAGGCGGTGGAGGCCACCGCGAAGCTCCTCACCGAGCTGGGCCATCACGTCGAAGAGGCCTGGCCCGAGTTCGACCGGGACGCGCTGGTGAGCGCCTACCTGGCGCAGGTGGGGGTCGGCACCGCCACCGAGATCGCCGACATGGCGAAGTGGACGGGGCGCCAGCCCGCGGCCCGCTACTTCGAGCCCGCGACCTGGTTCCTCAACCAGGTCGGCAAGGCGCTGTCAGGCGTCGAGCTCCAACACGCCCGCGACGCCATCATGCTCGCCGGGCGGCAGATGGCCCGGTTCCACACCCGCTACGACATCTTCCTGCTCCCCACCCTCGCCCACCCGCCGGTTCGACTGGGGGAGCTGGGCCTGAAGCCCGCCGAGAAGATCGGCCTCGCGGCGCTGCGGGCCGTCCCGCTGGGGCCCGCCGTCCGGGCGGTGCTCGCGCAGCTCGCGGCGAACAACTTCGAGCGCACCCCGAACACGCAGCTCTTCAACCAGACCGGTCAGCCCGCGATCTCGCTGCCGCTGCACTGGACCCCGGCCGGCCTGCCCATCGGCGTCCAGCTCGCCGCCCCGATGGGCGCGGAAGGGCTCTTGTTGCGGCTCTCGGCCCAGCTCGAGACGGCCCGTCCGTGGATCCAGCGGAAGCCGCCGGTCTGCGCGGTGAGCTGATCACCGCGGCGTCAGGCGACCAGGCGGGCGGCAACCGCCCGGATGACGCCCGGGTCGACGGGCTTCTCGATGAGGCGGCTCCGATGCTTCTCGGCGAACGCGGCCGCCCGCGGGGTGAACGCCCCGGCTGACAGGAACACCGTGCGGTCCGCCAACCGCGGCGACAGATCGAGCAGCCGATCGTAGAAGTCCCACGCACACATCGCAGGCATCAGGACATCGCAGAACACGGCGTCGAAGTGCTCACCCTTCTCGAGCAGCGCGAGGGCCGCCCGCGCGCTCGTCAACCCCACGACCTCGTGCCGACCACGGAGCACCCGCTCGAACACCCGGCAGATCAGGTCCTCATCGTCAATCACCAGCACCCGCGTGAGCGGACTTGCGAGCGGTGCGGTGAGGAGGGGGGAGACGGCCGACACGGTCCGTACACAGTACAGCAGTTCGTGCCGAACTCAAAATTGTGAAAATGACTATCGAACCCGTCCCGGAATCGAGAGGGTTTCGACGCGAGCCGGAAGCTTCGGCGCGATCGGGGGCGACACGAGGGCCGACACCGATGCGACCGCCGCTCCGACGACGGTCCAGACGCGCTCCCAGGTCGGCACCACGGTGCGCCCGCCCAGGGGGTTGCACCCGTGGACACGACGGAGCCGGACCCCGATGCGGCGGTACAGCGCGCCCGCGACCGACACCGCGAATCGGGTGGTCCACGGGAGGTGATGGTAGCCGGCCCGCGCCGTCGTGTACCACACGTCGGCGACATCGAGGAGATCCGCCACCACGCGCGTGACCGCCGCGGGATCCGCCAGCACCCCGGTGGGCGTGACGGTTCGAAGGCCCGCCGCCCGCAGCCGATCGGCGGGGAGGTAGACGCGCCCCCGCAGAGCGTCCTCTTTCACGTCCCGACAGATGTTGGTGAGCTGCATCGCGATACCGAGCGCCTCGGCCGCCGGCCCGGCCTCACGGTTGCCGGCCCCGAGGATGGGCGCCATGAGCAGCCCGACGGTGCCGGCCACCCCCCACGCGTAGCGGACCAGCGCCGCGTCATCGGGGATGGAGACCGGGTCGAGATCGCTGTCGACCGTGCGGATCAACGCGACGGCCGGGTCCGCGCTGCCTCCGCAGCGGGTCAGCACGTCCTGGAGCGCGACCACCAGCGGGCCGGGTGCGGCGTTCCCCAGGACCTCGTCGGCGAGGGCCTGAAGCTTCTCCCGCGCGATCACCGGGTCGGGGCTCTCGTCGGCGAGGTCGTCCACCTCCCGGCAGAAGGCGTAGAGGGTCGCGGCATCGGCCGCCGCCTGTGGCGGCAGGAACACCTGCGCCCAGCGGAACGACCGACCATGGGTCGCGAGTACCGCCTGGGCATTCGCCGGGTCGGAGGTCACGAAGCGACCCGCGACCAACCCGGCAAGGCCAGCGCATGCTCGGGACGAGGCACCACCTTCTCCAGCACCTTGGCGCCGCAGAGCACACCGGGGACCCCCGCTCCGGGGTGGGTGCTGGCCCCTACGAAGTAGAGCCCGCGCATGTCCTCGGAGCGGTTGTGGTAGCGGAACCAGGCAGACTGGGTGAGGGTCGGCTCCAGGCCGAACGCCGCCCCGTGGTTGCTGCGCAGCTCGGTCTGGAAGTAGGTGGGATCCACCACCTTCTCGGAGACGAGGTGGGCCCCGAGGCCCGGGATCGCGCGCCGCTCGAGCTCACCCTTGATGCGCTCCCAGTAGGCGCCACGTTGCTCGGCCCAGTCCACCACGTCCGGAGACCCCCAGCGCTTGCCCTTCTCCAGGTTCGGCACCGGAGAGAGCACGTAGAAGGCCTCGTGCCCCGGCGGCGCCATCGTGTCGTCCGAACGGGTGGGGGCGTGGAGGTAGAGGGAGAAGTCATCGGCGAGCTTCTTCTTGGAGAAGATGTCGTCGAGGAGCCCCTCGTAGCGGGGCCCGAGCAGGATGGTGTGGTGCGCCACGTCCTCGTAGGTGCGGTTGGTCCCGAAGTAGCCCACGAACAGGCTCATCGAGGCCTTCCGACCGGCCACCTTGCGGTCGGTGTTGGTGCCGCGGTGTTCCGGGGCAATCCAGTCCCGGTAGACCACCGACGGGTCGGCGTTGGACACGGCGAAGGCGCAGGGGATGCGCTCACCGGACTCGGTGCGAACCGCCACCACCGCGCCCCCCTCGACCTCCAGCTCGGAGACGGGGGTGTTGAGCCGGACGTCCACGCCCATGTCGACGAGCAGCCGCTCGATCGCCGACACCACCGCGCCGGTGCCGCCCTTGGGCCACCACACACCCCACTTCCGCTCCAACCAGTGGATCAGCATGTAGATGGAGGAGGTGGTGGTGGGATTGCCGCCGACGAGCAGGGGCTGGAACGAGAACACCTGCCGGAGCCGGGGGTCTGAGATGTAGCGGGACACGAGGCCCCAGACGGTGCGGAAGCTCTCGAGCCGGACCATGTCGGGCACCACGCGGAGCATGTCCGAGAGCCGATCGAAGGGCTGGTCCGCCAACTGGGTGTAGCCGATGTCGAAGATGCGCTGGCAGTGATCGGCGAGCTTCCGGTACCCGTCCACGTCCTTGGGCGAAATGGCGGCGATCTGGGCGAGGATGCGGTCCTCGTCGCCGACGTAGTCGAAGGTGCCGCCGTCGTGGAAGCTGACCCGGTAGAAGGGGTCGACCGGGACGAACTCGACGTAGTCGCGGCGGTCCCGACCGGCGGCGGCAAACAGCTCGTCGATCAGGTAGGGCGCGGTGATCACGGTGGGGCCGGCGTCGAAGGTGAAGCCATCCTGCTTGAACACACGGGCGCGCCCCCCGAGCTGGGGCCCTGCTTCGAGGAGGGTGACGGGCCAACCCATGGCGCGGAGCCGCACGGCGGCGGCGAGGCCGCCGAAGCCGCCACCGATGACCACGACTGGAGCGGAGGGGGAGGGGTTCACAGGTGACTCCGGAGGTGAGAGACGGGGGCGAGCACGACGTCGCACATGGAGGCGGCCAGGGCCTGAAGCCGCGGCTCATCCTCGAGTTCGGGCGCGCGGACGATGCGCGCGGCCAGCTCGTCGATCCACGAGAGGACCGACGCGACCGCACCGCTGTTCGAGAAGCGCCGGGACGCTTCCTGGACGTCGGAAGAGCGGGTCTCCAGGCGGGGGGCGTCGAGGATGCGCAGCAACCAGTCCCGGTCGGCGGGCACCCGCTCGAGGTGCGTGACCACGAGCGCGCTGACCTTGCCCTCCCGCAGGTCACCGCCGGGCGCCTCACGGCCCTTCTCGCCGTAGAGGTCCACCAGATCGTCCTGAAGTTGGAACAAGAGGCCGAGGGCCTCGAAGGGCGCCGCGAGGCGCCGCGCCGCGTCCTGGGAGCGGCCCGCGAGCAGCGCCGCGCCCTCGACCGGGAGGGCGAGGAGGTGGCCCGTCTTGCCGCTGGACGCGCGCAGGTAGCTCCCCCGATCCAGCTTCCGGCTGCCGAGCAACTCCATCTCGTCGACCTGCCCGCGCACCGTGCGCTGGGCCCGATCAGCGACCGAGACCGAGAGCCGGAACCGCACCTTCTCCGGGGCGGGGATCTCGGCGACCGCCAACCACGGGAGCATCAGCAGCAGGTCGCCGGTGTTGATCGCCTGGGAGACCCCGTGGCGGGCCCACACCGTGGGACGACCGCGCCGAAACTCGTCGCCGTCCTGGATGTCGTCGTGCACCAGGGTGGCGTTGTGCAGCAATTCCACCGCCGCCGCCCAGGGAACGGCCTCCTCATCCGAGATACCCCACAACGCACACGAGGCCAACGCGAGCCGGCCCCGGACGCGCTTGCCCCCCGACGCGAGGTGCTCAGTGGCCATCAATCCAGCACGATCCAGGCGACTCCCCACCGCGAATCGCAGCAGGGCGCGCTCCAAAGCCTCGCGGGCACCCTCCGGGGCGTCCGTGGTGCGAGCTGAGTGGGGGTGGGAAAGCTGCACCATCTCCATGACGACCTCGTTCGTTATGCGGTGTAAAGGTGTTCAAAGCATATCCACATCTCGTTCACATTCAAGCGCCGGTGGTTAGACTTGTTCCGAATGATGGACAAACGGTGATTTCTCTCTCGCCCCCCACAGCATCGCATGCCGTTGCCGCGCTCCTGACGGCGGACGGCTTCGCATGGTGGTACCTCGACCTCGTCGACGGGAACGGCAACGGGATTGTCCTCATCTGGAGTTTCGGCCTCCCCTTCTTGCCCGACATCCGAAACACTGTCCCCTCCCCGAGCCGACGCCCTTCGATAGTCCTATCCGGGTACGAGCGAGGAAAGGAATCGTTCTACACCTTCCGGGAGTTCGAGCCGGAATCGGTGGACTGGGACCCCGCCACCGGCGTCGGTTCGTTCGGAGGGACGGCGATCACCCTCATCCGCTCGACGACGGATGTCGCCGTACACGTGCGGCTGGATCTCGACGTGCCGGGGTCCGGCCCCGCGCTGGGCGGGGTGATTGAGGTACGCGGGCCGGTGTGCCAGGGAGGCCAGTGGGGCCACAGCCACCAGCACCAGTGGATGCCCCTCACCGCCGCCACGACCGGCTCCGCGCAGTTCACGGGCGCATGGACGGCGTCCATCACCGGCCGCGCGTACGTCGATCACAACTGCGGGACAACCCCGATGACCAGCCTGGGGATCGCCCGGTGGTCCTGGGGCCGCATCGCCTTTCCCGCGCGCGAGCTCATCTGGTACACCCTGAGCCCCGAGGGGGGCGGCCCGGACGAAGGGGTCGTGGTGGAGATCGGCGCAACCGGGGCCACCCGCGTCGTGGAGCAGGTGGTGGAGACCGGCCCATCCCGCTTCACCTGGAGCGGGGTGAGCGCGCCCCGGACGGTCCGGTTCCGGGACCCGGACGGCGAACCGGTCACCGTGCGCATCCTGCCGCCGGTGGACGACGCCCCGTTCTACCAGCGGGCGCTGGTCGTCGCGGAGTGCGCCGGCCACGAGGGCCATGGCACCACCGAGGTCGTGATCCCCCCGCGCCTCGACGCGGCGTGGTTCCGGCCGTTCGTGGAGATGCGGCTGAAACGTCCGGGCGTGGAGGAGAGCCGCCTCCTGCCGCTGTTCTCCGGGGCCACCCGGGGGCGGTGGGCACGTTGGTTGGGCGCGGGGGGCGCGCTGACATGACCTGGCTCCTCTGGCTCCTGCCGGTGGCGGCCGCGCTGGGCGTCATCGTCAACCGGCTCACGTGGAGCCGGCCGGCCGCCGGGGGTCGCTTCCGGGGGCCCCTTTCGATCCTGGTCCCGGCGCGGGACGAGGCGCAGAACATCGTGCCCGCGATCACCGCGGCGATGGGGTCGGACCTCCGCGCCGACGAGATCCTCGTCTACGACGACGGCTCCACCGACGCGACCCCCGTCCTGCTCGCCGAGCTCGGGAGCGTGTTTCCCACGCTCCGCACCCTCTCCGGCGTCCCGCTCCCCGCGGGCTGGGTCGGGAAGCCGCATGCCTGTCACCAGCTCGGCCTCGCCGCGAAGGGAGAGCTCCTGCTTTTCCTCGACGCCGACGTGCGGCTTCACGCGGATGGCCTCTCCCGCCTCGCGCGGGCGATCGAGACCCCGGGGCTGAACGGTCGGGTGCCGGACGTGGTCACCGCCGTCCCGCGCCAGGAGACGGGCACCTTCGCCGAGCACCTCCTGCTGCCGCTGCTCCACCTCACCTACACCGCGTGGTTGCCCTTGGCGCTCATTCGCCTGGTCCCCTGGACCTCGGTGCTGGCCGCGAACGGCCAGGTGATGCTGGTGCGGCGCGCCGCCTACGACCGCGTCGGCGGCTTCGCGGCGGTCCGGCGGGAAGTCGTCGACGACATGGCCTTCTGTCGCGCGGTGAAGGCGGACGGCGGCGTGGTCCACTTCGTCGACGGCGACGAAATCGCGACCTGTAGGATGTACCGGTCGACGGCGGAGGTGTACGCGGGCTTCGCCAAAAACATCTACGAGGGCGTCGGGGCCAACGCCTTGGCGGTCCTCGGGGTGATCGCCCTCTACCTGCTGGCGTTCGTGGCGCCCTACGTCACGCTCGCCGCCGTCGCGACCGGACTCGCTCCGGCCGCGCTCGGCCTCCCCGCCGCGGTCGGCGTCGCCGCCAACCTCCTCGCCCGCGGCCTGCTCGCCCTGCGCCACCACCACCGCTGGAGCTCCGTCCTCTTGCATCCGGCGGCGGTCCTCGGCCTGGTCGGGATCGCGTTCCGGTCCATCTGGTGGAGCCGTCGGGGCGCGATCGTTTGGCGGGGCCGCACCTACGCCGCGCGCGTCTCCCGGGGCGCCGCGTGAC